>NZ_NAAD01000009.1 GCF_002093115.1 Geothermobacter hydrogeniphilus
CCTCGATGTAGCTGCCGCTACACCTGTGGTTTCAGTCTTCGCGCGCCTTGCATCCGGGCACGTCTCGACCACCTTCAACGGTGGAGGAGGGTGGTGTGGGGAGGTCGTCACCCATCTGTTGTTTCCCCGTCTCTTCCTATTATTGTCCCAGCCACTCCTCGATCAGATCGAAAGCGGTGACGATTTTTTCGCAGTTCTGGCGCAGGAAAGCTTCGTCGAGGTCCTTGCCCCCCGGGACCTGTTCCGCGGCGGCCAGCGCGCGGGCACCGTCGAAGTCAACGTAGGCGAGGCGCACGGTCAGTTCTTCCTCGGGGCGTCCGAAAGCGGTGCCGGGGAGGATTGCCACCCCGGTTTCGTCGAGCAGCCGTTTGCAGAGTTCGGGGCTGGTGCCGATTCCCCTGGCGGCCAGCTTTTCCCGCAGGGGTTCGAAATCGGGGAAGAGATAGAAGCCCCCCTGCGGCGGAGCCAGTTGCAGCCCCATCCTGACCAGCCGCTGGTGAATGTAGTCTCCGAGAGTTGCCAGGATGCGGCGCGACTGCCAGAGGTAGCGTTCGATGCGGGTGCCGCCGTTGAAGGCGCGTACCGCGGCGTACTGAATCGGAGCGCTGGTGGCGGTGAAGGTTTCGCTGGCGACGGCGGCCATGCCCTCCAGCAGCCAGTCGAGCTCCTTGGGAAAGATGAAGGTTCCCAGGCGCCAGCCGCCGGCGCCGCACCACTTGCTCAGGCCGCTGCTGATGATGGTCCCCTCAGGATAGTAGCGGGCGATGGAGGCGTGTCCGCCGTCGAACTGCAGTTCGCCGTAAATCTCGTCGGAAAGCAGGATGATGCGGTGCTTGCGGGCGACGGCGGCCAGTTCCTGCAGTTGCCGGTCGCTGTAGCTGTAGCCGGTCGGGTTGTTGGGGTAGTTGAGAATGACGATCCGCGGTTTGGTCGGATCCTTGGCGCAGAGCCGTTCCAGTTCTTCCGGGGTCAGCAGCCAGCTGTTGTCTTCGCGGGTCGGTATCCAGCGCACCTGGTGGCCGACGATGTGGGCCTGGGGAGCGTAGGACACCCAGCTCGGGGTTGGAATGACCAGGTCGCCGTAGTAGACCAGCTGCAGGATGAACATCAGCTCCTTTGATCCCGGGCCAACCAGCACATGCTCAGGGCGATAGACGAGAGACTGGGTCCGTTCAAAGTAATCAACCACCGCCTCCTGCAGGGCGGTCAGGCCCCGTACCGGCAGGTAGTCTTTCTGGTGGGCATTGGCACGCAATTCTTCCACGACCGGTTGCGGGACCGGGAAGGGGGACTGTCCGAGTCCAAGTTTGTAAACTCGGCGCCCTTCCTTGATGAGGCGGTTGGAGATTTCGTTGATTTCGAGCGTTGCCGAGAGGGGCAGCCCGCGGACATTGAGGTTGAGATGAACCTCGTGAACACTGTTGGTCGGCATGACGGGTCCTTTCATTGTTGCTGCACCGCGGCGATTTTACGCCCGGTTTCAAAGTAGTGGTCTCTGATGGTTGCTTCAATCACGGTTGTATCCCGCTGCCGCAGGCTGTCGACAATCCTCAGGTGGCGGGCAGCGACTTCTTCCGGTTGATAGAGGGTGCCCCAGTAGCGGCAGAAGAGGATATGCAGCTTGCGGCTCAGTCGATCTCCGAAGTTGTAGAGTTCACGATTTGGACAGCGATCAAGAATCAGGTTGTGAAATTCTTCCCCTCGCTCGATCAGTTCCCGGTGCTGTTGTCGCCGGGCGTGGTTCTCCATGCGGCCACAGAGCTGCTGCAGGGTGCCCAGATCTTCCGCACTCAGACCGGGAGCGGCCAGCGCCGCGGCATAGCCTTCAATGACACCGCGGGTCTGGTAGGCATCGATGATTTCATGGCTGCTGAGCAGGGTGATGAAGTGCCCGCGCTGGGCCTGGTGGCTGAGCAGGCCTTCCCCGACCAGCTCGCGGAGAGCTTCGCGAACCGGTGCGCGGCTGATGCCGAGTTCGAGTGAGAGTTCCTGCTCAAGAATTTTTTCTCCCGCCCTGAAACGGTCATTCATGATGCCGTCATAGATGTGCCTGATCACGTAATCTTTGTAGGTCGCTTTTGGAATTTCCATACGGCTCTCCATGATGTCGAATGTCGACATTATGGAGAGCCGGTAAAAATTTGCAAGCGGAAAATGACCTCGATTCGTGCTGTGACTGTCCCGCGGCCCTGGTTTTTTCATCAATGTCCCGTGGCGGCTGTGCAAAGCCGAAGAATTGGCAACGGTTTCGCGCAACCGGTGGATGTTCAACATGCCGCGGTTTTGTGCGCGGAAGGCTCTCAGCAAAACACTTTTTCCAGTTTAGAATCTCACTGCTGTCCAAAGATGGCTGATTCTCTGTTTGCCATTCCCTTCCCACTCACGTCGGCAGGAGCAACCTGCCTCGTCATTCAAGGAGAACGTCATGAATTTTCAAACGGTAAAATTGATGATTGCGGTACTCATTCTGGCTGCAGGTTTTTCCTGGACGGGCAACGCTCTGGCCTTTCCATCCTTCGGCAATGATGTCAATACCTTCTGCAGTCAGACCCAGCCGTTCACCGGAGACTGCACCCTCTGTCATACCACCGGCAGCAAGTCGGACCCGACCTCGGCGAAGTCGGCCTACAAGGCCAATGATCTCTGTTTTTTCTGCGGCGGCGAGCCGCAGTGCAATACCGGTCCGACCTGTACCGACCTAGACAAGGATGGTTTCTACGCTGAAGGTCAGGCCTGCGGCACCATGGCTGATTGCGATGACAGCAATCCCGCCATCAACCCCGGTGCGGCTGAAAACTGCAGCGACGGTATCGACAATAACTGCAATGGCCTGATCGACAGCCAGGATCCGGCCGCGGTCGGTTGTCCGGCGCAGTGCACTGACGCCGACAATGATGGTTTCAACGTTGATGGTACCGCAGGTTGTGGCCCGCAGGATTGTGATGACCAGGATGCCGCCATCAATCCGGGAACCGCCGAGATCTGTGGTGACAACATCGATAACGATTGTGACGGTCAGGTCGACGAGGGTTGTGTCAGTTCCTGTCCGGATGCCGATGCCGACGGTTACACTGATGCCGCCTGTGGCGGCGCCGACTGTGATGATGCCGAACCGCTGATCAATCCGGGTATGAAGGATCTTTGCGGCAACGGCATCGATGAAAACTGTAATGGTCTGCAGGATGATGTCTGCGCGGCCTGTCCGGGGGGCGGTGCCTTCATGGTCAAGAAAGCCAGGTTTGATTTCAAAAAAGGACGACTCGATGTCAAAGGCAAGGCGACCGTCGGCAGCAGTGTGCAGATCTTCGATGCCGAAACCGGCAGCCTGCTGGCCTCGGGTGTTCCGGTGAAAGGGGATGCATGGAAGGCCCGTATCGAGCTCGATGAAGCGCCGGCGCGGATCAGTGCAAAAAGTGACGCCGGTTGTCAGGCGGAACAGGATGTCACCGTCAAGGGCCGCAAAGATCACGATGAGGATGATCCGTCTGACGACGATCATGGAGATGACCGTGGCAAAGACCGTGGCAAAGACAAGGGGAAGAAGCAGCATGATGATTGATTCGGGGCTGCTGACGTAAGTTCAGAGACAACCATTCAGCCGGGGAAGCCAATCTGCTTCTCCGGCTTTTTTTTTCGAACTCTTTGCTTGAAGCTGTTAATATTCCCCTGAATCAGTGAGTTCGGCACCGGCAAACGGCACGTGTTCCCGCCGGGCAATGCTCGCTGTCCACCCTCGATTCGAAGGAAAGGAAGGTTTCATGTCATCCAGAATGCTGTTGCTTTTGCTGTTGTTACTGCTCTGTCTGCCGGTCGGTGCGGTTCGTGCCGAGGTGGAGGGGAGAACGGTTCGCACGGTTGATCTTCCTGAGACAGCCAGGCAGGTTGTGATCAGCCCCGGCGGCCGCAGTTATTTTGTTCTCGGCGCAGAGAAGCTCTATCTTTATTCGATTGACGGTCGCCAGATCGGCTCGGTCGAGATCGGCAGCGATGTTGTCGGAATTACCCCCCAGAGTGACGGCCTGGTGTTGCTGCATCGCAAGGGGAAGCAGCGTCTTGAGTACCTGTCGCTGGATGTCATTCAGCAGATCGACACCACCGATTCACCGGTGCGCGGCAATCTCGATGCGCCGGTCACCATCGTTGTTTTCGACGATTTTCAATGTCCTTACTGTGCCCGTCTGGCGCCGACGCTGAAAAAGGTGCTGGCCAACAATCCGCAGAATGTCCGGATGGTTTTGAAGAACTTTCCCTTGAGCATGCATCGTTACGCGCGCGCCGCAGCTGTTGCTGCTGAAGCCGCCGGTCGTCAGGGAAAATTCTGGGAGATGCACGATCAGCTCTTTGCCAACTACAATCAACTCAATGAGCAGAAAATTGACGATCTTGCCCGGCAGATCGGCCTGGATATGAAACGTTTCAACGAGGATCGCAAGGATGCCGCGATTCAGGCGGCTATCAGTCGGGACCAGGAGCAGGGCAGTGCCCTCGGGGTGCGCGGCACGCCGACGGTTTTCATCAACGGCCGCCTGCTGCGGGATCGCAGCGAACGGGGATTTCAGCAGGTGATAGATGCCGAACTGGCAAAACTGAAAAAATAAGCTGCGAGGGGCGGTTCTTTTGCCCCGGCTCGGTGTTGCGTCCCTCTTCGTATGTGCGACCTGGCGAACGCTACGCCTCCGCGCTCATCGGCACGCGCCTTGATCCGAGACAAAACTCCTCGCCCTTTGTCGGGAGAGGTTGCCGGGATAGTTGATCTTCATGGAGAGAGTCGCGGCGGTTCTTTTGTCCCGGCTCGGCGTTGCGTCCCTCTTCGTATGTGCGACCTGGTGAACGTTACGCCTCCGTACTCATCGGCACGCGCCTTGATTTAAACGAAAACTCCTCACCGCGGTGGTGGGGAGTTTTCGTTTGTGGGCTGCAGAATTCCTTGCTCAGAGTTCAAGTAGCGAAGCATCGACCTGTTCGATGAACTCCTTGACGGTTTTGAGGAAGGTGACCGCCTGTTTGCCGTCGATGACCCGGTGATCATAGCTGAGCGCCAGGTACATCATCGGCCGGATCTCGACTTTGCCGTCGATGGCGACCGGCCGTTGGATGATGTTGTGCATGCCGAGTACGCCGGTCTGCGGCGGGTTGATGATCGGGGTACTGAGCATCGAACCGTAGACCCCGCCGTTGCTGATGGTGAAGGTGCCGCCTTCGAGATCGGCCAGGGTCAGCTTGTTGGTCTGTACTTTTCGGCTGAATTCGGCGATCGCCGTTTCGATCTCGGCACTCGACAGCCGGTCGGCATCACGCAGGACCGGGACCACCAGCCCCTTTTTTCCACCGACGGCAATGCCCATGTCATAGAAATCATGGTAGACGATATCGTCACCATCGATGCGGGCGTTGACCTCCGGGACCGCCTTCAGGGCGGCGACGACGGCGCGCACGAAGAAGGACATCATCCCCAGCTTGACGCCGAATTTCTGCTGGAAGGCGTCCTTGTACTCGCCGCGCAGGGCCATCAGCCGACTCATATCGGCTTCGTTGAAGGTGGTCAGCATCGCGGTCTGCTGGCGGGCGGCCAGCAGGTGGGCGGCTATTTTTTTGCGGATTGGGCTCATCGGCACCCGGCGGACGCGTTCATCGTCAGCCGGGTGCGGCAGGTCAACAGTCTTCGGCGTGCCGGCGACAGCGGGCTGCGGTGCTGGTGCGGCGGGGCTCGGTGTCGGTACGGCAGCCAGTTTCCGGGGAGCGGCTGGAACCGCGGCCGGTTCAGCCTGTGGTGCGATGCTCTCAGGTCTCGGTGTCGGTTTGGGTGCTTCCGCCACGTTTTTGGAGTCGATCAGGGTGGCGATCACTGTACCGATCTTGACCGTTTTCCCTTCCTCCACGTTGAGATGGATAGTGCCGGAATCCTCGGCATGCAGTTCCAGGGAGATTTTGTCGGTTTCCAGTTCGCAGAGCAGGTCGTCCTTACTGACCCGGTTGCCCTCGGCGACATGCCATTTGGCGATGGTCGCCTCAAAAATTGATTCACCCACTTCGGGGACCAGGATTTCCATGCGTCTCCACTCCTTCAGTGATCTTACAGGCTGAATGCCAGGCTGATCAGTTTCTTCTGTTCCTGATTGTGTTGCCGGTGACTGCCGACCGCCGTGGCCGCCATGGCCGGACGGCCGACGTAGACCGGATCGGTCCCCAGCAGGTCGGCCAGATGCGGACGGATGTAGCTCCAGGCGCCGCCATTGGCGGGCTCCTCCTGGACCCAGGCGTAGGCTCTGGCCCTCGGATAGCAGTCGAACGCCTGACGCAGCGCTTCTTCTCGCAGCGGGTAGAGCTGTTCGATGCGGACCAGGGCGACATCCTCCCGCTGGTCGGCCCTTTTTTTCTCCAGCAGTTCGAAATAGATCTTGCCGCTGCAGATCAGCACGGTCTGGACAGCTGAGGCGGAAATATCATCGGTCAGAACTTCGCAGAAGCGTGCCTTGGACAGATCATCCAGTTTCGAGCGGCAGACGGGATGGCGCAACAGGCTTTTGGGCGAGAAGATGATCAGCGGCCGTCGCCAGGGGACCTTCATCTGTCGTCGCAGCAGGTGAAACAGCTGGGCCGGGGTACTCGGATTGACGAGCTGCAGGTTGTTGTCGGCGCAGAGCAGCAGATAGCGTTCGATGCGGGCGCTGGAGTGCTCGGCCCCCTGACCCTCGTAGCCGTGCGGCAGGTACATCACCAGGCCGCTGGTGCGATCCCATTTTGAGCCGCTGCTGCTGATGAACTGGTCGATGATGACCTGGGCGCCGTTGGCGAAGTCACCGAACTGTGCTTCCCAGATGGTCAGACCTTCGGGCATTTCAAGAGAATAGCCGTATTCAAAGCCGAGGACCGCGTTCTCTGACAGCATGCTGTTGTAGACCTGGATCGGTGCCTGGGTCGAGGAGAGGAAGGCAAGTGGCACGTAGAGTTGTCCATTTCTGCTGTCGACCAGCACGGCGTGGCGGTGGTTGAAGGTTCCGCGGCGGCAGTCCTGGCCGGAGAGGCGGATCGGCACGCCTTCGCTGAGCAGGGTGGCGAAGGCCAGCGCCTCGGCGGCGCCCCAGTCGAGTCCGGAATCGTCGAGGACCATTTTACGACGGTTTTCCAGCAACCGGGCGATCTTCGGGTGCGGGGTGAAGGCCGGGGGCAGGGTGGTTATCCTGCGTGCCAGCTTCTGCAGGGTCTGTACCGGGGTGCCGGTGGTGATGTCGGCCGGGGTGTAGTCCCGCTGGATGTTGCTCCATTTTCCCTGGTAGCCGGGGGCCTGGTCGACAACTTCACCCTTCAGGGCCTCTTCAAGACGCAGGTTGATTTGCGCCGCCTGTTGTTCAATCCGCTGCGGATCGATTCCTTCGCTGACCAGTCGGGCGGCATAAACTTCGTGGACCGGTGGACGTCGGCGGATCTTTTCGTACATCAGTGGCTGGGTGAAGAAGGGTTCGTCTCCTTCATTATGTCCCTGGCGCCGATAACAGATGATTTCGATCACCGCATCCCTGCCGAAACACTGCCGGTAGTCGAGGGCCAGTTCAGCGACGAAGGCGGCGGCTTCCGGGTCCTCGCCATGCACGTGAAAGATCGGCACCATCAGCATCTTGGCGACATCGGTGGCATACAGGGTCGAGCGGGCGTGAGCCGGCGAGGTGGTGAAGCCGATCTGGTTGTTGAGGACGATATGCAGGGTGCCGCCGGTATGGTAGCCGTCGAGCTGGGAGAGGTTGAGGGTCTCCGGCACCATCCCCTGACCGGCGAAGGCGGCATCGCCGTGAATCAGGATCGGCAGCACCTTGCGCCGTCCGCCGGGACCGTAGTTGCTGTGCCGGGCACGACATTTGCCTTCCACCACCGGATTGACCGCTTCGAGATGACTCGGATTCGAGGCGATGGAAAGGTGGACCGTCTCCCCGCAAGGGAACCGGCGGTCGCAGGAGAATCCCTTGTGATACTTGACATCCCCTTCGCCGACGAAAGCGAGTTCGATGTTGTCGGTGAATTCGGCGAACATGTTGGCGAGCGGTTTGCCGAAGATATTGGCTAGTACGTTGAGGCGTCCGCGGTGGGCCATGCCGAGAACGATATCCTTCATTTGCAGATCAGCCGCGTGCTCGGCGATACATTCGAGCAGCGGGATCATCACTTCACCCCCTTCGAGGGAAAAACGTTTCTGGCCGACGAACTTGCGGTGCAGAAAGAGTTCAAACAGTGAAGCTTCCTGCAGCTTGCGCAGAAGGCTCAGTTTCTGTTCATCGTCAAGTTGCGGACGGTTGCGGACGCTCTCCATCCGTTCTTTCAGCCACTCGCGTTCATCCGGGTCCTGGATATGCATGAATTCGACCCCGATGTTGCGGCAGTAGGTTTCCCGCAGCAGGTCAAGAATTTCGCGCAGAGTTGCCTTCTGGCGGAGAAACCGTCTTGGATGAAAACAGGTGTCAAGATCCTCTTCCCCGAGGTCGAACGCCTCCAGGGCCAGCGCCGGGTGAGGCGGCGGGCAGGGATTGAGCGGATCGGTGCAGGCCTGCAGGTGGCCGAGGTCGCGATAACGATAGATCAGCGAGTCGACCGCCGACTGTTTCAGGGCACGTTCAGCGTCCAGTTCGGCGGAGGTGGTCTGACGCGCCAGTTCGAAGCCGCTGAAAAAGGAACGAAGGTCATCCGGTACGGCGCGCGGGTCTTCCTGCCAGAGACGGAATTGATTCTCCAGCCATTCGGGACTGGCGTTGGCGTTGAGCGTCATGTCATTCAGACCTGTTTCGAGATGAGGGTAACATATTGAATTTCCAGATGGAGTATATCAAGCGGCGCAGGGCATGCAACGTCGTCGATACCCTGCCTCCGGTTCGACCACCGGTGTGAGCTCTGACTCCCCCTTAATGACCGGAAGCGTCCGGTCGAAGAGTAGAACGAGGGGGGCATCAGGTGTCCCGGAAATTTGAGGGTTGTCTATGGGGCGGGAAAAGAAGCGGGAACAGGAAGCCGGATTGATTTATGATGTGGCCGGACGGCTTGGCTGCAGTGATCGTGAGTTGTTCGTGCGGGCCTATCACCAGTGGTATGGCCATTCTCCCGGCCAGGCTGAACTGGAATGCTGCCTTGATCTTTTTGCCCGCCGAGGGGATATCCCTTTCTGGGTACGGGGTTTCGTGCGCAATTACCTGGGGCGGCCGACGCATCAACGGGGGCTTTGCCACCGGCGCGACCTGCCGAAAAAAGTGGTTGAAGGTCTGTTGCTGATTGCCGCCCTTGAGTTGCTGTCGTTCCTGCCGTTCTAGGAGACTGTCGGACTATACAGGCTGAAGCGAAAATTCGGGTGTTTGAGCACAGATTTCGGCTCAATTGCAGCCTCATAGCAGTGGCTATGGGGCAAAATGGAGCTGGGATATGGGCCGAACGCACGGATTTGCAGCCAGTTTATGGATAGTCCGACAGCCTCCTAGGTTGTCTGTCTCTCCCTCCCCGAGAGGGCTGTCTGTGCCCCCGACCCGTATTGCCAGGTCGCTCTGCGGCCTGTTTCCCGCCCCTTTTCATCCTGCTGTTTTCTGCTATGCTGAAAGCTGGTGAGGCCGTGGATGGGGAGGTGCGTATGGAATCAGTCAGGGTGGCGCTGCTTGGCGCCGGACGGACCGGACATGCTTTTCTCAGGGAGATGCTCGGCTACGATTACATCGAGGTGATCGGGGTCTGTGATCTTGAGGAGGATGCGCCGGGGCTGGAAATGGCCCGTAAAAACGGCCTGATGACGACCCTCGACCCGATGGAGTTACTCAGCCTCGGCGAACAGATCGACATCCTGGTCGATCTGAGCGGGGATCTCTCGCAGAAACGCCAGATCAAGGATTATTTCGAACGGATCGACAACACCCACACCATCATCATGCATGACCTGGTGGCGCGGCTCTGCATCAGCCTGGCGACCCGCCAGAACTGTCTGCTGCCGACTATCCACCCGGCCGACACCGGCATCGGGGTGTAGAGCGAGGGCGGTCGATACGCACCCGTCTGCGGCGTTGCTCCCGCCTTCAGTCGCTGCGGAGTAGCTGCCGCTACACCTCCTCCTTCAGTCGGAAGGCGCCTTGCATGCGGGCACCTCGACCACCTTCAACGGTAGAGCGAGGGCGGCCGATACGCGTCCCTCTGCAGTCCCCTGTTGCGTTTTCATAGGGGAAGAGCGTCAGAAAGTCACATCCTCTCCCGCCGATTTCACCAGTCGCAGCAGGGCCGGTGCCACGTTCCAGCGGTGGCCGTCATCGGCGGCGATGCTGACGGTCTTCTTGTTGAGGCGCAGCACCCGTCCCTGGATTTCCCGCCCGTCGTTGTCCTGAAAGCCGACTCGGTCGCCGATACTGAACCCGGCCATCAGGCTGGTGCTTTTCGCCTGGGAGATCAGTTTGAGCCGTTCGACGATCAGGCGGTTGAGAAACAGTAGGTCATCCTCGCTGAGCCGTTTGATGGCCTCGACGGCGGAAACCCGATCGAAAATTTTTACGCTGCCGGGGGTCATTGTTCCTCCAGATAGCGCTCCGCCTGCATGGCGGCCTTGCAGCCGGTGCCGGCGGCGGTGATCGCCTGGCGGAAGTGGGCGTCCTGAACGTCGCCGGCGGCGAAAACGCCGGGGATGCTGGTCTGGCATTCCTTGCTGGTGATGATAAACCCTTCTTCGTTCAGGTCGAGCTGGCCTTTGAACAGACCGGTGTTGGGATCGTGGCCGATGGCGACAAACAGGCCGTCGCAGTCGAGTTGCGATTCCTCGCCGTTGGTGGTGTCGCGCAGCCGGATGCCGGTGACCCCGGCCGGGTCGGTGAGAATTTCACTGACCGCGGCATTCCAGAGAAATTCGATCTTGTCGTTTTCCAGCGCCCGCTGCTGCATCGGTGGTGACGCGCGCAGGCTGTCGCGGCGGTGGATGACGGTGACCTTGCGGGCGAAACGGGTCAGGAAAATCGCCTCTTCCATGGCGGTGTCGCCGCCGCCAACGATGGCCACTTCCTTGTCGCGGTAGAAGAAACCGTCACAGGTCGCGCAGACCGAGACGCCCCGTCCGTAGAGATCCAGCTCTCCCGGCAGTCCGAGTTGCCGCGGGGTTGCTCCGGTGGCGATGATCAGGCTGTCGCAGGTCGCCGAGCGGTCGGCGAAAAAGATGCGGAACGGACGGCTGCCGAGGTCGACCCGCTCGGCATCGCCATCAAAGAAACAGGCGCCGAAGCGCTCCGCCTGGCGACGCATGCGATCCATCAGTTCGTTACCGTCAATGCCGTCAGGAAAACCGGGGAAGTTTTCGATTTCGGTGGTTCCGGTGAGCTGGCCGCCCGGTTGTGTTCCGGTGATCACCAGCGGCGCCAGTTGGGCGCGGGCGGCGTAGATGGCGGCGGTCAGACCGGCCGGGCCGGTGCCGAGGATAATGGTGCGGCAATGTTCACTGATTCCCATGATCGGCCTCCTGGAATTGTTCTGCGGCATGGTAGGATGAGCGGACCAGCGGTCCCGCCTCGACATGGCGGAAACCGAGTTCAAGTCCGAAGTCGCGGAAAGAATCAAATTCTTCCGGGGGGAGATAGCGCGTCACCGGTTGGTGATCGCGGGTCGGCTGCAGGTACTGGCCGAGGGTCAGCAACCGGCAGCCGGTGGCGAGCAGGTCCCGCATCACCTGTTTGACTTCTGCCACCGTTTCCCCCAGCCCCAGCATCAGCCCCGATTTGGTCGGAATCTGCGGGGCCGAGCGGGCACTGTCCTGCAACAGCTGCAGGGACCGTCGGTAGTCGGCCTCGGCCCGGACCAGCGGATAGAGGCGTGGCACCGTTTCAATGTTGTGCCCGAGGATATCCGGCGCCGCATCGAGGATGGTCTGCAGGGCTGCCGGGTCGCCGCCGAGGTCGGGAATCAGCAGTTCGATGATGCAGTCGGGGCTGTGTTTGCGTATCGCCGCGGTCAGTTCAGCGAACTGGGCGGCGCCGCCGTCATCGAGATCGTCCCGGGTAACCGAGGTGATGACGGCATGACGCAGCTGCAGTTCGGCGATCGCGGTTGCCACCCGGGCCGGTTCGTCGGGGTCGAGGGGCAGTGGCTGCCCACCCTGGACGTTGCAGAACCGGCAGCCGCGGGTGCAGTGATCGCCGAGAATCATGAAGGTCGCGGTACCGTTGTTCCAGCATTCTCCCTGGTTCGGGCAGGCGGCGCTGCGACAGACCGAGTGCAGCCCCTGTTGGCGGTGGTAGCGATCGATACGGACGAAATTGGGTCCGGATGGCAGACGGACTTTGAGCCAGTCCGGCTTGCGTGGCGGTTTGTTCATCGGTTCCTGCCGTCAGATAGAGAGGGGGGACTGTGCCTATTGTAGCTGGTCACCGGCTGTTATCGCAAACGCCCCGCCGGATCGGGCGGGGCGTTTGCGGATACCGGGTTCTGAAATCGTCAGGATTGCGGAGAGTGCGGGACTCATCCCCTGCATCCTGCATGCCGGACGATTGTTTTCAGGCCTTTTCGAAATTGGATTTGTCGGCGCCGCACAGTGGACAGACCCAGTCATCGGGAAGGTCTTCAAAGGGGGTGCCTGGAGCGATGCCGTTGCCGGGATCCCCTTCGGCGGGATCGTAGATGTAATCGCAGATAACACAACGATACTTGTCCATGGGCTTGTCTCCTGTTCGGGTGGATGTCCGGGTTCGTGTTTTGTCAGAGCAGTTCGACCAGCGCCTTGACGGTTTTTTCAATTCCTTCGGCCACCTCGGCGATCCCGCCGGCCAGCATGTAGGCGGGGGTCGAAACGATTTTGTTTTCCCGGTCGATGACGAAGTTGCTGCAGGGGCAGTCGACATGGGTGACGCCCATGGTGTTGACGGCAGCCGCGGTGTCGGCGTCATTGCCGATGGTTAATCGGGCGCTGAGCTGGTCGTCGCCCAGTACCCTGGCGACCATGGCCGGGGCGATGCAGATCGCGCCGAGGGGTTTTTTTGCCGCTACGATTTCGCGAATCAGGCGGGCGACCTCGGGGTTGACCTCGCAATCAGCCCCCTTGACAGCGAAGTCGCAGAGATTCTTTGCCGCACCGAATCCCCCGGGGAAAATCAGGGCGTCGATATCGGCCGCCTTGACCGTGGCGATATCCTTGATATCCCCGCGGGCGATGCGGGCTGATTCGACCAGAACATTGCGGCTTTCACCGGCGGCTTCTTCACCGGTCAGATGGTTGACGACATGCATCTGGTCGATGTCGGGGGCCATGCAGATCGCTTCGACTCCCTGGCGGTCGAGGGCCAGCAGGGTGATGACCGCTTCGTGAATTTCACTGCCGTCATAGACGCCGCAACCGGACAGAACGACTCCGACTTTAGCCATGATGGGTCCTCCTTTTGCAGACAGGTGGGATTCATGACGACCGGACCATGGTTGGCCGATCGCGTGTTGTTATCGTGAAAGACTAGATGACGCCACATTCTTGTCAAGCGTCGTCGACCGGGATTTGCCGTGAATCAGAATTCGCGCGAATAGAGAACCACGATGCCGCGCGGGGGACCGTCGCTGAGCGCCACGTAGCCGTGCGGCTCGCTGGAATCATAAAAGATCGAATCACCGCTGCCGAGGGTGATGACCCGGTCGCCGTAATGGAATTCGACTTCGCCTTCAAGCAGGTAGAGGAATTCCTGTCCCTCATGGTGGACCAGCAGGTCGTCGCTCCAGGTGCGGGATTCGAACTCCATCAGAAACGGTTCAATGTTGCGATCGCGTTTGCCGTAGGCAAGGGAATGGTAGATGTAGGGTGGTGAACCGCCGCGGGAAAGCCCTCGCTGAATCAGTTTGCGGCTTTCCCCTGAGCGCACCAGGATGCACTTTTCGCAGCTGTCTTCTTCCTGGAAGAAATTCTCGATGCCGACCTTGAAGGCTTTTGAAATGCGCAGCAGGGTTGCCAGGGGGGGGATCACCTGATCGTTTTCGATCTGTGAAAGCAGGGGTTTGGACAGGCCGGTCTGATCCGCCAGGTCCTGCAGGGTCATGCGCCGCTGCTGTCGCAGGTGGCGGACCTTGCGGCCAATCTGCAGTTCCTTGACTTCCTCCCGGATGTTGTTCATAACTCACCGACCTTGTTGAAGTTTTACCTGTTTTTTAGCCTGTGGGAGCATTCAAGTCAAGAATTTCCTTGTTTAATGTTTCAAATAATCAAACATTATTCGGTCAGACGGAGGGCGCCGGCGCTCATTCTGGCATTGATTCTCCGAACCAGTTCAGTGACCAGTGTTTCTCCCCACTGTCGTCCGGTTTCACGACTTTCAGTCCTGATGGCAGGGAGGACCCGGAGAGATTTTTTGCCGATGTCGCTGCGGTAGAAGGAGATGAGCTGCTTGATTTCATCATGGCTGAAGTGGTCGGCATAGATATGCATCAGTTTGTCTTCGAGCTGGTCACGGCGTTCCGCCAGCAGTTGCCTGACTTCGAAATCGACGATGGCTTCGACCCGTTCGGAAATCTTGTCGCCATCGGCTTCGAGGGCTTGTCGTGCCCGGCTTTTCAGCTGTCCGTTCAGTTCGGGTTCCATGTTGTCGGTACCGGTGAGCTGCATCAGGTAGCGGATGCCGGCGCTCTTGGCCGGGGTCAGCGGGTCGGCGGAAACCGGACCGGCGACGGCAAGGGTCAGCAACATGAGGAGCAGAGTCCGGGTGATGTGCATAGACGGTTCCTTTCGTGCCAAAGTCTTGCACCCAAATCCACCGGCAATTTCGGGATTCGGCTGTCGTTACGGGTGAATCTGCTTTGTTGCCGTCACCGCTTCGGTGCTCGACGTAGCGCGGCTACGTCTGCGCCCGAAACGGCGCGGCGCCGCGCATCTCCACCCGTTCCGCCACCCTCGGTCCACAAAACAGCCGGTGGATCTGGGTTGCAATTATCCGCTGGATGCGGCATATCAGCAGGCAGAAGCTGTGGTTCTCTGTTTACAGTTTACCCGATTCAACGAATTGTTCACGCCGCACCGTCCACAATCGGGTGCCGGCGCCGGTATCGGCTGTCCGCAGACAGCCGTATGGAATCTGTGATGATATCTTCTCCGCCTCGTGGATCACATCCTTTCTCTCTGACGGCCTGCCTGCTGCTGGTGCTGGCGCCGCTTTTCTGGGCCGGCAACGTGGTGCTGGCGCGGGGAGTCGCAGACCAGATTCCACCGGTCACCATGGCCTTTCTGCGCTGGTCCGGAGCCTTCCTGTTCCTGATCCCCTTTACCTGGAAGCATGTCCGCCGCGACTGGCTGTCGTTGCGGGCCGGTTGGCGCCATCTGCTGCCGGCCTCGCTGTTCGGCATCGCCAGCTTCAACACCCTGCTTTACACCGCCACCCAGACCACCACCGCCATCAACTGCGCCCTGATGCAGACCGTCATGCCGGCCGCCATCATCCTCTGCTGCTTCCTGCTTTATGGTGAACGGATTTCGCTGCTGCAGGGCTGCGGAGTGCTGCTCTGCAGTGCCGGTGCGGGCTGGATTGTGCTGCACGGCGAGCTTGCCAGGCTGGCGGGGCTGCAGTTGCTGCGCGGTGACCTGCTGATGCTGATCGCGGTCTTCTGTTATGCACTCTATTCTGCGCTGTTGAGGAAGCGTCCCGAGGTGCATCCGCTCAGCTACCTGACGGTGACCATCGGTCTCGGGACGCTGTTGCTGGTGCCGCTGTTCTGCTGGGAGATCGGGCGGGTGGCGGCGCCTGCTGTTTCGCCGACGGTGGTCGGCAGCATCCTCTATATCGCCCTGTTTCCTTCAATCGCCGCCTATCTCTGCTGGAACCGCGGCATCGACCTGCTGGGACCCAACCGCGCCGGGCTGTTCATCAATCTGATTCCGGTTTTTGCCGCCGGCATGGCGATGTTGTTTCTTGGAGAACGCCTGCGTTCCTATCATCTGGTCGGTCTGCTGCTGGTGGCGGTCGGCATGGTCCTGTTTCAGGTTCAGGCCCATCGGCAGTCGCCGTCGGCCGGGAGGTCATCCCGATGAGTTTTGATGTCTCCCGGCTTGACCGGATTCGTGCCCTTTTCTTCGATCTCGACGGCACCCTGCTGCAGGTTGAGATGCGGCAGTTCATCCCGACCTATCTCGACGGACTGGCGGCCCATCTGGGAGACCGGGTCGATCCACCCGCCTTCCGGGCGCTGGCCCGCAATGCCATTCTGCAGCTGCTGGAACGGCGGCAGCGGGACGGGAGCAATCGGCGGCAGTTTCTACGGCTGCTCGAAACGCACGGCGGAATCAGCCCGCAACAGTTCGAACGCGCTCTCGGAGCCTACTGTGACGATGGCCTGGAACACCTGCGTCCGCTGGTCAGGCCGTTGCCGGAGATCCGCACCCTGCTGGACACGGCCTTCGCCTCCGGGCGGGAGGTGGTGATCGCCACCAACCCGGTGTTCCCCCGGGAGATTGTTGCCGCCCGGCTGCGTTGGGGGGGGATGGATGATTATCCCTTCGCCCTGGTCAGTGACTGGGAGAATTCGTGCCTGTGCAAACCGGCCCCCGGCTATTTCGAGGATCTGCTGGAGCATTTCAACCTGCGGCCGGAGCAGGCGTTGATGATCGGCAATGACACCGGTCATGATCTCGCCGCCGGGAGGGTCGGTATCGCCACCCTGCTGGTCGACACCTGGTTGATTGACCGGAAAGAGGATGCGCCGCCCCCGGACTGGCGCGGAGACCATCAGCAGCTGATCGAAATCCTGCGGCGGATGGTTTAACCCCAAATCCACCGGCAATCTCGGAATTCGGGTGTCGTTACGGATGAATCTGCTTCGTTGCCTCACCGGTTCGGTGCTCAACGTAGTTCGGCTACGTTTCCGCCCGAATCGGCACGGCGCCTCGCATCTCCACCCGTCCCGTCACCCTCGGTCCGCAAAACAGCCGGTGGATCTGGGTTGACCCGAAAACTTTGACTTTTTTCAGTTGCTTAAGTAATCTGCAGGATAGGTCAGGGCTTCAGCGGACATGCCCCGGCATTTCCACAGTGTCGGGAAGAATGTCAGTCTGTCAAAATTTATATGGATCAGTACGGCAATCCCCTTTTCAACCCGCTACGGGAGGTGCTATGGCTCGCTTGGTAGATAACCCCAATCTGGCGTTTCGCCTGGCCCGGGCGATCATTTCGGATATCGCCCTTTACAACCAGGAGAAAGTCAAGGAAGGGATCAAGAACGACAATATCTTCGAGCTGCTTGAAGAGGAACTGCAGGAAGGACGGGAACATTTCCACAGCCGCGTTGCCGCCGATATGCCTGAACGAGACCATCTTTACGACCGGGCCATGGTGGATGTCATGATCCGCCAGGCCGGAAAAATCGAAAGCACCATCTGGTAAATGACAGATCTCATCCGCCTGGATGTCGCTCCGGGGCAGGGGCCGCAGCGGCTGGACCGCTTCCTTGCCGAGGCGCTGGAGGATTATTCCCGGGCGCAGCTGAAAAAACTGATCGATGACGGGCGGGTGCGGCTTGACGGCATCCCGGTCAAGGCCGGAACCCGTCTCAAGGGTGGTGAAACAATACTGCTGGCCCCCTTCAAACCGGAACCGATCAACGCCATTCCACAGGATATTCCACTTAACATTCTTTACGAAGATTCCGACCTGATTGTCATTGACAAGCCCGCCGGCATGGTGGTACACCCGGCGCCCGGGCACCCCGACGGCACCCTGGTCAATGCCCTGCTTTATCATTGTCGTGATCTGGCCGGTATCGGCGGGGAACTGCGGCCCGGTATTGTTCATCGTCTGGACAAGGACACTTCGGGGGTGCTGGTCGCCACCAAGAATGACCTCGCCCATCAGTCACTGGCGGAACAGTTCAAGGAGCACAGCATCCGGCGTCGTTACCTGGCGCTGGTCCATGGCCAGGTTCAGCAGGCCCGAGGCGTTGTTGACAAGGCGATCGGTCGTCATCCGACCGAGCGCAAGAAGATGAGCAGTCGCAGTCGCCAGGGGCGGCGGGCGGTGACCCGCTGGGAGGTGCTGCGTCGTTTCGATCTTGATCGACTCAGCTGGCTTGAGCTGGCACTTGAAACCGGCCGCACCCATCAGATCCGGGTCCACATGTCGGAGCTGAACCTGCCCCTGGTCGGCGACCCGGTCTATGGTCAGCAGCGTCGTGCCAATGCGGTCGCCGATCTTGAACTGCGCAAACGGCTGCAGCGGCTGCAGCGCCAGGCGCTGCATGCCCGGCTGCTGGGTTTCAGACATCCGACCAGCGGTGAGTACCAGGAGTTTCGCAGTCCCCTGCCCGAGGATCTGGGGCAGATCCTTGATTATCTCGATGAGAAGTACCAACTCTCGGAATCGTCGCGCCTGGTGGTGGGAACCCCGGCCGACGCGGAGTGATGAATGCCGATGAAAATGGCACGCAACGGAAAAATCAGTTACCTCGAACCGGAGTGGATTACCGGTAGCCTGCGGGCCGGCTTCACCACCCGCAACGGCGGCATCAGCCGTGCCCCCTACAACTCGCTGAACCTGGGGCTCAATACCGAGGATCCCCGCCCGAATGTTGAGGGCAATCGCTCGACTCTGGTCCGGGCCTTCGGCCTTGAGGTTCACCAGTTGCTGACCGTGCGTCAGGTCCATGGCAATAACATCCTGGTGGTTGACGAGCCCAATCCTGATCTGAGCCATTTTCAGCAGGTTGAATGTGACGCGATCATCAGCAACCAGCCCGGCATGATGATCGGGGTGTTGGTCGCCGACTGTTATCCGGTGCTGCTGGCCGCTCCCGCCCAGGGCGTGGTGGCGGCGGTTCATGTCGGTTGGCGCGGCGCCGTCGCGCAGATCATTCAGCGCACTGTCGATGCTCTGCAGGAGCAGTTCGGGGTTTGCCCTGAAGAACTTCTGGCTGCGGTAGGACCCGGCATCGGGGCTCATGCCTACGAGGTTGACCGGCCGGTTCGAGACCAGTTCCGCAAGGCCGGTCTGCCCTGGGCCGGGGTGGCGGAGGAGTCACGTCTGGGACACTGGAAACTTGATCTGCGCGAGACCTGCCGTCGGCAGTTGCTGACGGCGGGGGTTGTCAGGACACATATCGATCTGGCCGAGGAATGTACCTGCTGTCATCGTGAACTGCTCTTTTCGCATCGACGGGATAACGGCAGAACAGGGCGACAGCTCGGTTTTATCTTACTGACCTGATGCCGGTAGCCGGCAAAACGATTTTTCAAATGACCGCTCCGATTGGGGGCGGTCATTTTTTTTGTTTTTTTTTGTCGTCCGTCATTCAAATATAAGAAAAATTTGAGATCCCGTGAGTATAAAGGTTACATCAAGGATGCAAACTCCGGCACCGATGAATCGCCGGACTGGAGGTCTCATGGAGAGTTGTCCCTATATCGGTAAATGTGGTTTCTACCAGCGCTTCGCGGCCAAGAACAGTGCCGCCTGGCGCGGACTCTTCGATTCCTACTGCAAGGGGGGACTGGTTGGCCATTGTGAGCGGAACAAGCTCTACAGCATGGAGACGGTCGGGTTCAGCGACGAGATGATGCCGAATGGAAAAAATGTTCCCGGCCCCTTCAAAATGTTGCTTTGAAAAAAAACTGAATGTGAGATTTTTTTGAGATGCCGGCGCTATAGTACATAGCGAACTGCTTGCGGGAGGGTTGTGATCCAGGATCGCATGACGCAGACAGGGGGTTTGAGGTAAGGAGGGATCTTGAACCCCGGCATCTCTTTTCTTGTTGCTCTTGCAGTCCGGAGGGGGGGCCCCATCTTCAATCGAAGGTGGGGCTTTCCAATTTTGTGGGGCGGCGCCGGATTTTTCATCAACTCTGCGTTGCAGCCTCGCTTCGCTTGTGCGACGTAGCTTCCGCTACGCCTCCGCGCTCACCAAGGCTGCGCCTTGATTTGATAAAAAATCCGGCGCCTCGTGACGGCGGTGCGGATATGAGTTGGTCAACAAAAACTTATATGCTTCCGCCGACAAGGGGCTCACGGATTCAGGATTACTCTGCGTTGCAGCCTCGCGCCGCTTGTGCGAAGCGGAGAGTCAGATAATTTTCGGGTTTTGACCCAACCGAAGATCCAGTTTTGCCTTTTTTCTCAGCCTTTGTTTTCTCTGTGTCTTCTGCGTCTCCGCGCGAGATAAGATTTTTGCAGTATTACCGGTATGGGAGAGCATCACTTGAGCCACGAAGATAACCAGTAAACTGAAAAAAATGCCTTTGGGCAAAGATTTTTTTCAATTGCAGGAGAAATTTGAGATTTTTTTGAGATTTCAGGTGTAGTCTGTAGACAACCTTTTTCATTTCCATGCCATTTACAGGGGATTTTCGGGTTTCCCGGCCGGATATCCCCTCTTTTTTTTGTCTCCCGCCGTTCTGTTGCTCTCCATTTTTCTGTCCGCTTTAAGCCGAAGACATTGATTCAGACTGTCGTTACGGGCGCTCTGAAAAAAAACCATGGATGGGTGTCTTTCTCTGCCGATAAGAAAGAGAGCCACTTCAACCATGGACCAGGTTATGACTATTGACAGTCTGATAGAAAAGAAAGTCCGCCTTCCTTCTCCACCGACCATTGCCGTCAAAATCCTTGATGCCGTACAGCAGGATCGGGCTTCGATGCAGCAGCTGGCGGAGATTATCTCTTCCGATCCGGCCCTCGTGGCCAAATTGCTGCGTATCGCGAATTCAAGTATCTACGGCCTGAGTTACCGGGTCGGCAGTATCGACAAGGCGCTGACGGTTCTCGGCGTCAATCTGTTGAAAAATATCGCTCTTTCCTTTGTCATCTCTGAAGAGTTGCGGACCGGTGGCGAGGAAGGGTTTGATCTCGATTATTTCTGGCGCCGGTCGGTAACCGCCGCCGTGGCTGCCGACCTGACGGCCAAGATGGTCGGTCAGTCGAATGAAGATGCCTTTGTCACCGCGCTGCTGGCCGACATCGGAATCCTGCTGCTGCAGCGGCATGACCCGGACGAATATCCGGTTCTGCTGGCCGCGCACGAAGCACGCCGGTGTCCGATCAGCGAGGTGGAAAAGGAGCGCTACGGTTTCGACCATGCCGAATTGAGTGCTGCCCTGCTCGGTCGGTGGGGTCTGCCGAAAGAGGTGACTGAGCCCCTGCGCTACCACCATCGGCCGGGTGAAGCGCCGGAGAAGTATCTCGAAGCGGCGGAGGTGGTGCAACTGGCGGATCGATTATCCGCGATCTATCACGCTCCGGGCGGCAGCGGTCAGGTCGACCAACTGCAGACTCTGATGACATCGCGCTTCGGCCTTTCATCTCCGGCGGTGGAAATGCTGGTTGACAGCGTGGCTGAAAAAGCGGTCGAGCTGTTTTCCGGTTTCGATCTTGATCCGGGGGAAATGCGTCCCTACTCGGAAATGCTGCAGGAGGCCAATGAAGAACTCGGTGAAATGAACCTCAGCAGTGAACAGTTGCTGTTGGAGGTCAAGCAGGCCAACCAGAAGAATGAGAAACTGGCTGCCGAACTGCGCCAGGCCAACAGCAAATTGCGTGAGCTGGTTTTTCGCGACGGCCTGACCGGTCTCTACAATCATCGGTATTTTCAGGAAATGGTGGACCACGAAATGGGCCGGGTGATCCGCTATGGCAGCTGTTTTTCGCTGTTGATGTTTGATCTCGATCATTTCAAACAGGTCAACGACAACTACGGTCATCCGGTAGGTGATCTGGTGTTGAAGAATATCGCCGAGGCGGTGACCGCGTCGGTACGCACGTCCGATGTGGTGGCGCGCTATGGCGGCGAGGAGTTTGCCGTGATTCTGCCGGAGACCGATCCTTCCGGTCTGCGGGTTTTTGCCGAACGGCTGCGGCGGCGGGTTGAAAAGCTGGAGACCGAGGTCAATCGGGACAAGGTTCGCGTGACCATCAGCATCGGTGGAACCACCTATCAGCCCGGGGTGGCCAAGGTCGACAAGTTCCGTGTCATTGACACCGCGGACCGGGCGCTCTACCAGTCCAAGGCTCTCGGCCGCAACCGGGTTACCATTTTCCCCCTCGAAGGTGGCCGGTCGCACGGGTGAGGGTTGTTCCGGATGGTCGTCCTATTTCCTCCAGAAGCTGGGGAAGATCAACACCAGAACCGTGAAAAGTTCGAGGCGTCCCAGCAGCATGCAGAGGATCAGTACTGATTTTCCGAAGGGAAGAATATGGGCGTAGTTATCGATTGGACCGACACTGCCGATCCCCGGACCGATGTTGCCGAGGGTCGCGATAACCGCGCCGGCGGCTGAGAGCAGATCAAGGCCGCAGGCCGTCATCAGCAGGGTCGCGAAAACGAAAACGCCGATGTAGAGGGCAAAAAAACCGAGAATGGCCTGCATGACGTCGCGTGCGACCGGCAGATCTCCCAGTTTGACCAGGCGCACCGCGCGTGGATGGATGAGGCGAAAGAGCTGAACCTGGGCATGTTTGAAGAGCAGCAGGACGCGTGCCACCTTGATGCCGCCGCCGGTTGACCCGGCGCAACCGCCGATGAACATCAACAGCACCAGCAGGTACTGGGCCACAACCGGCCATTGTTCGTAATCGGCCGTGCCGAAGCCGGTGGTGGTCAGGATCGAGGTCGCCTGAAAGGCGCTGTAACGCAGGTTGTCGACCAGGGAATGATAGACCCGCCCCTGGTTGATGATGATCAGCAGCAGGGTGGCTCCGAGAGTGATGCCGAGATAGCAGCGGAATTCTTCGCTGCGCCAGTATTCCCTCAATCGTCCGCGCAGGGCGTGATAATGCAGGGAAAAGTTGACTCCGGCGAGAAACATGAACAGGGTGATGATCCAGTCGATGTAGGCGCTCTGGTAGCTGCCGACCGAGGCGTTGCGGGTCGAGAATCCCCCGGTTGCCAGGGTGGCGAACGCATGGCAGAGGGCTTCGTAGAAATTCATTCCCCCCAGCATCAGCAGCAGTGTTTCGATCGCGGTGAGCAGCAGGTAGACGCCCCAGAGCAGCTTGGCGGTGTCCTGGATGCGCGGTTTAAGGCGGTCCGCGGTCGGGCCCGGCACCTCGGCCTTGAACAGCTGCATGCCGCCGACACCGAGCATCGGCAGGATGGCGAGGGAGAGGACGATAATCCCCATACCTCCCAACCAGTGCGTCAGCGCGCGCCAGAGCAGGATGCTTTCCGGCAGGCCTTCGATGGTGGTGAGGATGGTGGCACCGGTGGTGGTGAAACCGCTCATGGTTTCGAAGATCGCGTTGACGGGGTCGGGAATAGCGCCGCTGAAAAGGAACG
Organism: Geothermobacter hydrogeniphilus; assembly: GCF_002093115.1. NCBI lineage: Bacteria > Pseudomonadati > Thermodesulfobacteriota > Desulfuromonadia > Desulfuromonadales > Geothermobacteraceae > Geothermobacter > Geothermobacter hydrogeniphilus. The sequence continues at coordinate 23,209 of NZ_NAAD01000009.1, forward strand.
GCAGGGCGCCGAAACAGGAAAACAGCAGCCAGCCGAAACTGACCACGGCAAATCCTTCGCGCAGGGACAGCTCGCTGTCGTTGCGGCAGCTGAAAAACATCGAGGCTCCGACGATCAGGGTGAGCAGCGCCGAGAGCAGCAACGCCGGGGTGGCACCGTCGGAAAAGTACAGGGAAAAGGGAACCGGGACCAGCAGGGTCACGGCAAGGCACATCAGCAGAGCGCCGAGCAGGCGCATGGTCAGTAGGATATTCATGCCCGGGCGAAGAAGGTTTCAACCTTGGCCAGGGCTTCCGGCATGGCGAAGATCACCACCCGGTCGCCGGCCTGCAACCGGCTTTCGCCGGTCGGAATTTCATAGGTCCGGTCGTGAACAATGGCACCGATGATCGCCCCGGCTGGAAAGTGGAGATTGCGCAACGGGGTGTTGATCACCTGGCTGTCAGCCTTGACTTCCAGTTCCAGAACCTCCGCGTTGCTTCCCTCGATGGCCGCCAGGGAGATGATGTCGCCTCGGCGCACGTACTTGAGGATGGCGCTGGCCGCTGCCAGACGCGGTGACACGCAGGCGTCGATGCCGAGCGAGGGGGCCAGGTTGAGAAGCTCCGGCTGGTTGACCAGGGTCAGGGTCCGGCGGACACCATGTTGGCGGGCGAGCAGGGAGCAGAGGATATTGCTTTCGTCATTTTCCGTGACGGCGATGAAGAAATCGGCATCGTTGATGCCTTCCTCGCAGAGGGTGCGGACGTCGGTCCCTTCGGCATGAATCACCAGGGTCCGACGCAGGCTGGCGGACAGTTTTTCGCAGCGTTTTTCATCGCGGTCGATCAGCCGGACATCGAACCCCAGTTTTTCCAGGTCCGCTGCGACGTGCAGTCCGATGTGCCCGCCGCCGAGGATAAAGGCCCGCCGCCGGCGGTTTTTCTTCTCTTCTTTCTGTTCCAGCATGTATTGGATCGCCGGCAGATCATTCTGGTGGACGACAATGAAGATGCGATCGCCTTCCTGGATGACATCATCGCCGCGCGGAATAATGGTTTTGCCGTCTCGACTGATGGCGGTGACGACGAACCGGTAGATACCGCGCAATGCTCCAAGTTCGCGCAGGGTCAGGTTGCAGAGCGGGTTTTCCGCGGTGATGCGGTAGCCGAGAAACTGGATCTGTCCTTCGACAAACTCGGCGACATCGAAGGTGCCGCTGCGATGGGCGATCTTGATGATCTCTTCGGCGACAGCGTCTTCCGGGTTGATCAGCAGGTCAATGCCCAGTTTTTCTTTCGACAGGACGGCCCGCCGGCCGCTGAACTCGATGCTCTTGACCCGGGCGACCAGGGTTTTGACCTGGTACTCGCGGGCCAGCAGGCAGGCCAGGATATTGACTTCATCGAGGTCGGTGACGGCGATGAAGATGTCGGTTTCCTTGATGCCGGCCTGTTCGAGAACCTCCGCGCTGGCCCCGTTTCCCTCGATTCCAAGGACGTTGAGACGGTCCTCGGCACGCTTGAGGCTTTCTCCATCCCGGTCGATGAGGGTCACTTCATGCCCCTCCAGGGAAAGGCGTTCGCAGAGAAAAAATCCGACCTGACCGGTTCCTATGATAAGGATTTTCATATAGTTTATAAGTCGTGGGGGCTCGGTACTGCTTCGTAAGGACGGGGTCCCCGGTTTCCGTCCGGTAACGGCCGCAGCACCATCCGGGAAATCCGGCCGGGCACTATTTAATGGCATAAAACCGGACTTTGTGCAAGCGCACGAAATGTATATGCTCGTTTATCCTCACTCGATACGATATCGGAGATGCTGTCTCCGGGCGATACCAATGAGGTCATGCAAGGGGTTGAAAGATGGAGTTTTATCAGGATGTGAGTGAAGAACATCTGCGTCGCGAGCGGGCCCGGGCTCGGGAATTGCGCAAAAGCCAGTGGTGGCGCAATCGGATTGCCCGGGGGCGTTGTCATTACTGCCGGGCGGAGGTTGCTCCGCGGGATCTGACCCTCGATCATATCGTGCCGCTGGTGCGTGGTGGTCGCAGCAGCAGGGGGAATTGCGTCCCCGCCTGCAAGGAATGCAACAGCCGCAAGCAGTCGTTATTGCCGATCGAATGGGAAGAATACCTGCGGAAACTGCAGCAGGAGGAGTAACTCTTGTTGAGTCAATTGGCGTGGTGTCGGGGTTTTGCCGGTTTCACGCCGGGTTGGAATGGATACGGGTTGTTTTTCTCCTGAGATTCAGCCTGGTTGGACATGTGGCTTGGATTTTGCAAAATCTTTCCATGAGGGCAGCCCGTGCCGGGCGGCCCATCCCGGTTCTGATGGGAGCGGAGGGCTGCCATGCGGGGGGCCGGATCACGGAGAGGGCCCATGAAGGCGTTGCAAAATCAAGATCCGCCGACCTGGCTGCACAACCTGATGACGTTTGAAAGTGCCGACGGGGCGGTTTCGGAAGACAGCCGACAGTTTACCAGCGCCCGCGGCCGGACTATTCTGGTCGCCCAGGCGCGCTGGCTGCTGTTGCTGGTGTTCGCTCTTTACGGTCTGGCGGCCGCAGTCACCTTTGCCTCCAGTCGTTACGGGCTGTTTGTCGATACCGCGCAGATTGTGACTCTGCTGGTCGCGGTGGTGACGGTTTTCGGCTACAATACCCTCTGCCATTTCTATTATCCGGTTATCTCCCGTCTGCGTTATGTCGATCACCTGCAGATCCTTTTCGACCTGATCCTGGTGACCCTGCTGGTTCACTACAGCGGCGGCGCGGCCAGCTGGTTCTGGCCGGTCTACCTGGTGGTCAGCATCGAGGCGGCGGTGCTGCTTGAAAGGCGGCGCCAGGTGCTGGCCATGGGCAGTCTCGGAAGTCTTCTGTACGGCGGACTGCTGTTGGCTGAATATCACGGCTGGGTGGCCAGTGTCGCCATGCCCTTCGTCGATCCCATCCTTCATTCCGACGGTCTTTACCTGGGGCTGAGCTGGTTCTGGGTTTGTGTCCTGAATGCCACGGTGGCCCTGATCAGCGCCTTCCTGATGCGTATCATCCGCCGGGAAAACCAGGCCCACAGAGAGAGTGAACAGCGTCTGGTCAGTTTTCTTGATACCGCCAATGACCTGATCTTCTGTGTCCGGGAGGATGGTTCCTTCATCTACACCAACCGCAGCTGGCAACAGACCCTGGGCTATGACAGCGAGTCGCTGCCGCAGCTCAAGCTGCAGGACATCGTGCAGCAGGATGACAAAAGTCGTTGTATTTCCGCTTTCAACAACCTGCTGGATGGAAACTCCGGGGGGGCCATCGAAGGGAAAATGACGGCCCGGGACGGCAGGGCCGTCAATGTCGAGGGCAGCATGACCTGCAGTCGCCAGGAGGATGGTGAGCGACTGGTCTGGGGGATCTGCCGTGATATCACTGAACGTAAACGGGCCCAGGATCAGCTCTATCACCTGGCGCACCACGATGCCCTGACCGGCTTGCCGAACCGGACCAACTTCATCGAACGGCTGCAGCAGGAACTGGCCATGGCCAAACGTATCGGCCGGGAAGTCGCGGTGTTGTTCCTGGATCTGGACCGTTTCAAAATGATCAACGACACCCTGGGGCATGATTCCGGCGACGCGCTGCTGGTCGAGGTCGCGGCACGGCTGAAAAAGCTGCTGCGTGAAACCGATGCCGTCGGCCGCCTCGGCGGTGATGAATTCGCCATTGTCCTTGGCAATCTCAATTGCAGTGCCGATGCCGAGCGGGTGGCGGAGAAAATTCTGAAAATTCTTGCTGAACCGCTACAGGTCAACGAACATGAACTTTTCATCACCACCAGCATCGGCGTAAGTCATTTCCCCGCTCATCACAACAGTCCCGAAGAACTGGTCAAGAAGGCCGACATCGCCATGTACAGCGCAAAGGCCCAGGGGCGCAACAATTTCAAGGTCTACAACCGGGCCATGGATTTCGACAGTGAACGGCGCATGATCCTTGAAACAGGAATCCGTCGTGCTCTGGAACGGGACGAATTCCGTATTCATTACCAGCCGAAGGTGGACGCCTCCACGGGCGAAGTGACGTCGCTGGAAGCTCTGCTGCGCTGGCAGCACCCCGACCTGGGGCTGTTGCCGCCAGCCGATTTCATTTCCCTGGCCGAGGAGACCGGGCTGATTTTTTCCATCGGCGAATGGGTTCTGCGGCAGGTCTGTCACCAGGTGCGGGAATGGGCGGACTTGGGTTTGGGTGATGTCCGGGTGGCGGTCAACCTGTCCGGTTACCAGTTGCAGCAGCAGAACCTGGTCGGCCAGATCAGCCAGGCCCTGGAGGATGCCGGGGTTTCACCTGAATGCCTGGAACTGGAAGTCACCGAGACGGTTGTGATGCAGAATCCTGATTTTGCCGTTGCCATTCTGCGGCAGCTCAAGGAACTGGGGATCTGTATTTCGATCGATGATTTCGGCACCGGCTATTCATCTCTTTCCCATTTGCGACGGTTTTCGATCAACACCCTGAAGATCGACAAATCCTTTGTGCAGGAGGTGGAACGCAACGCGACCGATGCCGCCATTACCCAGGCGATCATCGCCATGGGCAAGAGCCTTGATCTGAAGATCGTTGCTGAGGGGGTGGAGACCGAGGGGCAGCTCGAATTTCTGCGGGGACATGACTGCCATGAAATTCAGGGTTACCTCTTCAGTCAACCGGTCGCGGTTGACAAGGTCACTGAAATTCTGCGCAACGGCCTCGACCTCAAGTCCCTGCAGGCAGCGACCTAGTCGCCTGTACCCCATAAACTTACGCATCTTGCTTGTTCTTTGACGCCTCGGCCGCGTTGTGATTTCAGGCATGAACTACGGCTATGCGTCTGAAATAACGCCTTGTCGAGCCGCCAAACCCCGCCCGGCACAATCTTACGAAACTTTATCTGCTATTGCAGCCGCTGCCAGACGGCTTCGACCAGCTGCCGGCTGCGGGGCTCGAGGCCGGCATCCCGCAGGGCATCGGCCAGCCCGAGAAAGGCCTGGTTGAAAAGTTCCTGTTGCCAGAGATGGCAGAGGACCGGGGGGGACCGATCGAGGGCCGCCATGGTGATCGCCTCCCGGCAACGGTCGGCATCGGTGGAGGTCAGGCTGCGACAGAGCAGGGGGCGGACCGGGTAGATGCTGCAGCGTTTTTTCTGGTCGAGGAAGAGGCAGGGGCTTCTGGCCAGAAGGCGTTCCTGATCGTTCAATCCACCGACACGAAGATGGAGCTTGTGGGCTGCCTGGCGCAGATTTTCGAATTCCCCGGGAGTGAGATGCTGCCGGAGATAGGAACAGACGGCTTCTGTTTCGGCATCGAGAACTGCGACATTGACCTGGCAGCAATCACCGCATCCGGGGCGGCAGGCAATCTTCTCCCGGTGCTGCCGATGCCTGGTGAGGGTTTCTTCAGCGAGGTGCTGAACGGCGCGCGCCGCGGTTGACTGTCCTCCGGCGGAAGGGTTGCGTTGCAACAGCCTTAAGGCTGTTGCTGCAACCTTGCTGCGGAATTGATGCAGGTCTGGCCGTTCGTACATGGGGTTCTCCCGAAAGGGGGCCGGTCCCGGAGATAGCCGCCGGTGACGTTTTGCTGATTCAGGTCAGGATCTGTTCGCCGCTCAGTCGCTGCAGTTCGGCACGGATGGTTTCGTAGTGCTGGCGGGTAGCGTCGGCGTTGGCCAGGTAGACCCGTCTGATCTGCAGATCGGTCTGTTTTTCCGCCTGCCGACGCAGGTGTTGTTCGAGTTCCTCTTCCTTGCGCATCGCCAGTTGCAGTGCGGCCAGATCGGTACTGTCGGTGGCGTGGGTGTTTTCCAGTTCTTCCAGCCAGTCATTGGCTTCGTTGCGTCCCCGGTCAAGACAGGTTTGCAGGTCGGGGAGGTCGTTTCCCGAGTAGGTCTCCAGGAACCATTCAATATGTCGACGTTCATCCTCCGCCAGGTTGTTGAAAACCCTGCGGGCGCGTCCGTCACGCGCGGTTCGTGCCGCGCGCAGGTAAAAGTACATGGCGTCCCGCTCGGTCCGCACGGCGTCAAGCAGGGCCTGCCGGGTTGCGGAGGACCCGGTCCTATTCGCGGACGAAGGTGTCAATGTCGGTTTCATGAACCATGCCCATCAGACGGGCATATTCCGATTCGATCAGCTGGTAATGGCCATCGGTGGACCGGACGTTTTTAAGAAAAACTTCCTTGACATCCGGCTGGTCGAACCGGTCGGCCATCTGCTGCAGGTGCTCGGCGAGAGATTTTTCCTTCTGCATCGCCATTTCCATCGCCTTACGGTCGTCGAACTGGGCAAAAAGCTCCTTTTCAGTACTGCTCAGCCAGTCATTTTCAGCCGCCGGGTCGGCCGCCATCAGGGTGTCGAAATCCGGCAGGTCATCTCCCTGGTAGAGATCGTAGAACATCCGCGCATGGTCACGCTCTTCGTCGGCCAGCAGTTCAAAAGTTTTACGCGCCTGCTCGTTGGTCATGTGGCCGGCGCCGAGTCGATAAAAATCCATGGCGCTCTTTTCAGTCATGATCGAGCGCTTGATGGCTTCCTGAACGGTAAGGCTTTCCATTCTGTTCTCCTTCGATGCGGTGTGGTGATGGCCTGACTCAGGCCGGGTCGATTATTCTAGAGTTAACCGAAATGCAGATGGTGTCAACCATTTCAGTCTTTTTTACCCCCTTTGTAAACCCTGGCCGCCGGTTTGCGTCTAACGGGGTAAGACAGGCGCTGCAGACCTGGTTTCAGATTGAACTTACCCATGACCAACCACAAGGAGAACAAGATGAAAACCACCACTGGGATTATTGCCGTCACCGCCGCCTTGCTGTTGCTCTCCGCTCCGGCTTTCGCCTGGCAGCGGCCGAGTCGGGGAGAGGTCCGCCATTACAAGGCCGAACGCCACCAGGCTCGGCAGGATTATCGCCGGGACCGGCAGCAGGACGTCAGGAGTGCCCGCCGGGATCGCCGCCAGGATGTGCATGCCGCCCGCGAGGACAGGCGCCGGGATAATCGTGCCTATCATCGGGACATGCGTCAGGATCATCGGGCTCTGATGCAGGCCGACAGTCCCGAAGCGCGTCACGAGGCACGTCAGCAGATGCGTGATGACCGACGTGACTATCGTCGCGAAAAACGGGATGACCGGCGTGACTTTGCGGTCGAACGGCGTGAGGATCGCCAGGGCTTCAGGCAGGAACGGCGTGATGATCGTCAGGGCTTCAGGCAGGAGCGACGGGAGGATCGCAGGGAATTACTCAACTGAGGAATCCTCCTCTCTTCATTGCAACATGGCGGGCCGCCCGGAAGCACCGGGCGGCCCGTTGTTGCTGGTGCTGTTCAGTTCAGGGTTTCGCGCAGCAGGACGCCGTAACCATCACGATCCTCCGCCTTGATATGGTAGAGCAGCCAGCCCTTGAGGAAGTTGAAGACTTCGGCCGGCGTCAGGCGTTGCCCGCTTTCGAACCGTTTTTGGAAATCGAGAACTTTAGAGACGAACTGGGCATGCAGTTTTTTATGTTCCTCAAGTCCCGGATAGTTGTGGTTTTTCATCAGCATCTCCTCGGCGGAGAAATGACTTGCGGTGTAGTCGATCAGCTGCTGCAGAATCGGGGCGATGGCGGACTTGTCCCGGCCGTCGCGCATGGCGACGAACAACTCATTGATCATGTCCACCAGTTTCCGGTGTTGTTTGTCCATCCCGTCGACCCCGGTTGACAGTGCGTCGCTCCAGGTGATCAGCTCATTCGGGTCGGCGCTCTGAAATGAGATCCCTCCCCAGCTTCCGGTGGCTGTCTCCGGGACGGGATGCGGTGACCGGGGCGCATCACTGTCGCTCTGGTATTGCGTCTTGAACTGCGAGAGGATCTGCAGCAGTTGGTTGGCCTGGGCCGACAGCTCCTCGGACGCGGCGGCGCTTTCCTCGGCGCTGGCGGTGTTCTGCTGGGTGACGTTGTCGATCTGGGTGAGCCCCTGGTTGACCTGGTCGATTCCCTCCGCCTGTTCGTTGCTGGCACAGGCGATTTCGGCCACCAGGTCGGTGACCTTGTTGACACCCTGGACAATCTCGCCGAGCGCCTCGGCGGTCTGATTGGCGATCCGACCGCCCTTGTCGGTCAGGGTGACCGAACTCTCGATCAGCTCGGCCGTTTCCCGGGCCGCCTTGGCGCTGCGCCCGGCGAGGTTGCGGACCTCCTCGGCGACCACCGCGAAGCCTTTGCCGTGCTGGCCGGCGCGAGCTGCCTCGACGGCAGCATTGAGGGCCAGCAGGTTGGTCTGGAAGGCGATTTCATCGATCACCTTGATGATCTTGCTGATGTTCTGCCCGGCCGCGGCGATTTCCTTCATTGCCTCGACCATCTCCTGCATCTGCAGGTTGCCCTTTTCCGCCGCACCCTGGGCGACGCTGGTCAACTGGTTGGCCTGATCCGCGTTGGCGGCGTTGGTCCTCGTCTGTGAGGCGAGTTCGTTCATGGTGGCGGAAATCTCCTCCAGCGAGGAGGCCGACTCCGTGGCCCCCTGCGAGAGAGTCTGGCTCGATTCGGCGACCCGGGTTGACCCGTAGGCGACCTGTTCGCTCGCCTGGTGAATGGTGCCGAAGATGTTGTTGAGTTTTTCGAGCATGGTTTTCAGCGCCCGCCCGAGGGTGTCCCGATTCGAACTCAGGCGTACCTCGTGTGACAGGTCGCCGGCGGCGATGCGGGTGGCGAATTCGGCTTTTTCCTCAAGGCTTTCCGCCATTTTGTTGAGGGCGTCGGCGAGGCGGCCGATTTCGTCACTGCCCTTGACTTCCATCCGCTGGGAAAGATCGCCGGCCTGAATGGTTTCCGCCAGTTCGATTCCCTTGTGCAGCGGCCGGATAATCGAGCGCATCACCAGCCAGGAGAGAAAGAGGAAGATGCCCGCGCCAAGAGCGGTGGCGATGCTGATGACCAGCACCGCCTTGCTGCGGGCGGCTTCCTTCAGGGCGCTGCCGGCGGCGAGCAGGGTTTCGCTGCCGTTGAGCAATTGCTTGCCGATGGAATCCAGCTGCATGACCGTGGCATCCTGTTGCCCGAAGAGTTCTCGGGCATTGTCCAACCTGGCGAGATTGCTCTCGATCAGCTGCCGGCTTTCGACCGCCGGCTTGATGTAGTCATCTTCACCACTCGCCTTGGAGAACTGTTCCAGCCCGGCGAGAACCCCCTGGCCGACGTTGCGGAAGTAGTCTTTGAATGCGGTGATATGGGACGCGTCGTTGCTGAGCAGGAATTTCTGCAGGCTGTTCTGCATCCGCAGGGCCAGGTTGCTGCTGTCCCGAACCAGCGACAGCAGGTTGACCTCGTTTTCCGAGAGCGTTTCTCCTTCCATCTGCAGGTCGAATTCCCGGCCGCGAACCGCATCCTCGATGGTGGACAGATCCTTTGAGACGGTCGCCAGGTCAGCCTTCATCTTGTTGTCCAGCGACTCGTTCTGTTTATGCAGTGAGACCACCCGGGAAAAAGTCTTCCGGTAATCCTGCAAACTTTTTTTCAGGCTCGCGGTGTCAATGGCTTCTCCGGTGGGCAACTGGTCGAAGTGTTTGATGGCCTCGTCCAGTTTCTCCTGGAGTTTCCTGGCGAAACTCTGGTCGTAGAACTGCAGGTAGGCCTTTTCAGCGACCCGTGCCTGTTGGACCTCTTCGGTGGCACGGAAAATTTCAACCTGCAGGCCGTGAGCCTGGTCGATGCGGTCGTTGAAATAGACCCCGACCACGATGACGAAGGCGAGCAGCGACAGGGCCATCACGCTGAGCAGGGCGAGCTTGGTTTTGAGTGATAAAGTCATGACTGCCCTCACGTAGATTACGGATTACTTCATCGCCGCCTGGATCTGGTCCATGGTGATGTCATAGACGCCGGAACCGATCACGTATTTCTTGCCGCCGTATTCGGCCAGCTTGACGTAGGAAACTTTCTGCGAGGGTTTCTTCTCGCCCGGTTTCGGCCACCAGTAGTCGACCCAGCCGCTCCCTTTTTCGAGGGCGACGCGGTTGAATTCGACGAACAGCAGTTTGCCTTTCTTGTCCTTCAGCGGCAATACGTTGCGTCCTTCGAGTTTCGGCTTCATCGGATGCATCAGCATCGTGCCGTCATCGCCGGAATGGATCCAGATGTAGGTCCCGGCGTAGATGAAATCGCTGTCATACCCCTTGAATTTGGGAAAGGCGGCCGGGCCTTCCTTGGCGATCAGCGCCGCGCCCTGGTTGACCTTGTCCATGACCATTTGTACTGTCGGCTTGGTGCCTGCGGTATCCCTGGCCTTCTTGATGCTGCCTTCGTCGACGCTCATGCCCCAGGCCAGGCCGGTCAGGGTGAACAGGCTGACCGCGCAGATGAATCCGATCCAGAGTTTTGTCCTGTTTTGCTGCATGGTTCATTCTCCTTTTTCCGGTTTTGCCATGTGTCGGCTTGGTTGATTTTTTCCGTAGAGTTCTTATCGACAGTTGTTTTGATAAATTTAAAACAATGTTTGTTAAAAATATTTTACTGCTTCCCGGCCTCAGGATAGTCCCGCCCGGCAGGTGATGAGACCGGGACTTCGGCGATTTTTACCGGTTTGGATGTTCTGGAGATAACGTTCCAGAACGGCTGCCGGCATCGGCCGGGCAAAATAGTAGCCCTGCATATCGAAACAATCCCGCTGCCTCAGAAATTCAACCTGTTGTGCTGTTTCCACCCCTTCGGCGATAACCGCGAGGCCCAGGCTGCGGGCCATGGCGATGATCGTGCCGACGATGGCGGCGGCGTTGCCGCCATGACTTATTTCTCCGACGAAGCTGCGGTCGATCTTGATGCGGTCGATGGGAAAGTCCTTGAGGTAGCTGAGGGATGAGTAACCGGTTCCGAAGTCGTCGATGGCCAGGCTGATACCACGCTCCTTGAGTCCCCTGAGGTTGCGGAGGGTCGTTTCGACATTGTGCAGCAGCACGGTTTCGGTCAGCTCCATCTCCAGTTCGAGACGGGCGGGGTCAAAATCCGCTTCCCGCAGGGCCCGGTCGACGACGGTAAGAAAGTCAGGCTGTTTGAACTGTTGGCCGGAGATGTTGACCGCCATCCGCAGGTTGGGAAGCTGTGCGTGGCGCCAGGTGCGTAACTGGCGACAGGATTCACGAAGAACCCATTCACCAAGGGTGCGAATCAGCCCTGTTTCTTCGGCTATCGGAATAAATTCAGCCGGGTAGACCAGCCCGCGTCGTGGATGATGCCAGCGCAACAGGGCTTCGACGCCCCGAATACGGCCGTTTCGGTCGTCAATCTGCGGTTGGTAGACCAGGGCGAATTCTCCCTGGTCCAGCGCCTGACGCAGGCGGGTTTCCATATCCCTGCGCTGTGCGGCCTGCCGGGTCATCCGTTTCCGGTAGAAGCAGAGGTTGTTGCGGCCCTGTTCCTTGGCGGCGTACATTGCCATATCGGCGTGTTTAAGCAGAGAACTGCTGTCTTTGCCGTCGGCGGGATAGCGGGCGATGCCGATGCTGGTTGAAACATGCAGTTGTTTGCCCGCCAGGAGGAAGGGTTTTTCCAGTGTCTTGAGCAGAGTGTTGCCGAAGTGTTCCAGTTCGTTCCGGTTGTGGACATCGGTCAGCATGATGACGAATTCATCCCCGCCCAGCCGGGCCAGTGTTCCGCCGGCGGGAATCAGGCACGAAAGTCTTTCGGCAACCAGCTGCAGCAGGCGATCCCCTCCGGCATGGCCGATGGTGTCATTGATGTACTTGAATCGGTCGAGATCGAGAAAGAGCAGCGCCAGTTGTTGTTCGCTGATGGCGGCCTGGGTCAGGGCTTCGGTCAGGCGCTGTTTGAAAAAGCTCCGGTTGGCAAGGCCGGTCAGGTTGTCATGGTAAGCGAGTTCCTCGATCTCCTGTTCGACCTGCTTGCGGTCGGTGATGTCGAGCATCGCGCCGACCAGACCGGCCGGACTGCCATCGGCGGCGGCGAAAACCGCCTTGTGAAACATGACGTGATGGCGGCTGCCGTCGGCGTATTGGACTTCGGTTTCATAGACCTGTTGTCCGCCCTGTTCCATCAGTTCGCTGTCAGCCCGATGGTACGTGTCGGCCAGTTCCCGGGGGGCGACATCCCAGACACTGGCGCCGATGATCTTCTCCCGTGGAAGACCGATAAAGGCTTCGAAGGCCCGATTGCAACCGAGGTAGATTCCGCGGTGGTCTTTGAAAAAGATCGGTGCCGGGATGGCCCGCAATACCGCCTGCAGCAATCGGCTCTGCTGCTGGAACTGGCGCCGGAGGTGGTCATGCCTGGCAAACGCGGCCCTGGTGCGTGCCGTCAACCAGGCAACCAGGATGGTCAGGGCGAAGGTGACCAGCGCCGGCAATGCTGAGAATTGACTCAGCATGTTCAGTTGGCAGGCCGCCAGGATTATGCCTCCGGAGGCGATGACGGCCAGGCTGATAAGCAGCAATGTGACGCGTTTCATGCGGGACGGTCCTGACCTCCCCCTCCTGAAGGTGCGAGCGACGGGCGATGGATTGTTTATTCAGGGGCCGTGAGCCGGTTAACGTCCTTCCGCCGTTCTTCGGCGGAAGGACGCTGCGGATCAATATCGACCGAACTCATCGTCGTTCAGGGCGATCATCTCCTCTCCTCGGGGAGCGGCGGATCCCCCCCCCCAGTTTCCGTTTCCCGCAGCGGGCTGCGGCGGACGGGGAGGGGCTGCCGCCGGAATCGTGCTCGGGGCTGCAGTCATGGCATGCTGTTTGAGCTTGAAGCGGGAGAGCATGTTGTGGAGCTGGGCGGCCTGGCTGGAGAGTTCTTCGCTGGCGGCCGCGCCTTCTTCGGCGTTGGCGGTGTTCTGTTGGGTGACCTGGTCGATCTGGGCCAGCCCCTGGTTGACCTGGGCGATGCCCTGCGCCTGTTCGTTGGAGGCGGCGGCGATCTCCGAAACCAGGTTTGAAACCTTGGTAACACCGTCGACGATCTTGCCCAGGGCCTCGGCGGTCTGACCGGCGATGTGGCTGCCGCGCTCAGTCAGGTCGACGGATCCTTCGATCAACTCGGCGGTTTCCCTTGCCGCCCGGGCGCTGCGCGCGGCCAGGTTGCGGACCTCTTCGGCAACCACCGCGAAGCCTTTGCCGTGCTGGCCGGCGCGGGCCGCCTCGACGGCGGCGTTGAGGGCCAGCAGGTTGGTCTGGAAGGCGATTTCGTCGATCACCTTGATGATTTTGGAAATATTCTGGCCGGCGTCGGCGATTTCACCCATGGCCGAAACCATCTCCTGCATCTGCTGATTGCCCTTTTCAGCTGCCGCCTGGGCTTCATCGGAGAGTCGATTGGCCTGGTCGGCATTTTCGGCGTTCTGCCGGGTCTGGGAGGACATTTCATTCATCGAGGCGGATATTTCCTCCAGCGACGCGGCCGATTCGGTGGCCCCCTGCGACAGGGACTGGCTGGAATCGGAAACCTGACTCGCCCCGGCGGCGATCTGTTCACCGGAACTCTGGATATCGAGCATCACCCGGTTGAGATCCTGTTCCAGCTTCTGCAGCGCCCCGCGTACCACGTCCTGGCTATCGCGTGGTTCGATGCTGAAGGTCAGGTCACCGGTTGCCAGTCGTTGCAGGGATGCGACCACTTCGTTCTGCAGTGAGTCGGCAAAAGCGTCCATCGCCCTGGCCATGCGTCCCATCTCATCCTTGCGGTCCATGTTCAGACGGCGGTCAAGATGTCCCTTCTCCATTTCTTCGATCATCTCCACCGTCTGGTGGAGGGGATGGGAAACATGGCGGGCGAGGAACCAGACCAGTGCCGCGGAGACCAGCAGGGAGAATCCCAGGACCCCGATCACCGACCAGAAAGCGGCCGCGATCCGGCTCTGAATGTCATCCAGGTAGACCCCGGCACCGACGATCCAGCCCCAGTCCGGATGCCGGCGGACATAGGAGAGCTTGTCGACCGGTTTGTCGTGGCCGGGTTTGGCCCACTGGTACTCGACGAACCCGGCGCCGTCTTTGGCGGTGACATTGACCATCTCCTTGAACAGGTAGACGCCGTTGGGGTCTTTGACGGCGGACATGTCCTTGCCTTCAAGTTGCGGCTTGATCGGGTGCATGACGATTTTCGGGGTCGTGTCGTTGATCCAGAAATAACTGCCGTTCCCGAACCTGAGAGCCCTGATGGCGCTCTTGGCCAGCATCTGCGCTTCGCTGCGGGAGAGGTCTTCGCCGACGCTCCTGCTGTAATGGTCAATGATGCCCCAGGCGGTGTCGACCGCCGCGACCAGTTGTTCGCGGCTGCCTTCATAGAGCTGGTCGCGGTACTGGCCGTAGAGCCAGAACGAGCTGGCGGTGAAGATCAGAATCAGGATGCCGGTGACCAGGTAGATTTTCTTGCCGATGTTCAGGTTCGCCAGATTCATAATGATTTTTTCCTTCCTGCTGATGACTGCTTTGGGTCAGTTCCCGGAGGCACAATTGAATAAAGACACATAGCGTTTACGGGATGTCCGCATCTGTTGCCGGTTCCTGCGAAGGGGGTTGCGGCGATTTTGTCGCCATGCGTTTCGGGTGCTTTACGTCAAGACCGACGACACTGCTTTTGAGGACAGTTGCGGGTTGGTTACACAATTATTATCGGAGGCGGTGATGGTCGGCTTTAGATCAATAGTTAGAAAAAACACCCATGTGCAACAGCTAATAATGTCTGGGGTGGGGTGTGACAAGGAGGCCCCCCGGCGGATTACCGGGGGGCAGAAGATTCCAGATCAGTATTTTCCGAACTCACTGTCATCCAGGGCGATCATCTGTTGAGGCGGGTCATTCATCTGTTCCCAGCCGCTGTCCGTGGCACCTGTCCCGGATGGAGCCGGGGTTTGTTGTTTCGCGAGAGGAGATGGCAGAAAAGTTCCTGTGACTTCGCCGCCGCTGTTTTTCAGGGTGAAGCGGCTGAGCATCTGCCGCAGCTGGGCGGCCTGGCTGGAGAGTTCCTCGCTGGCGGCGGCGCTTTGTTCGGCGTTGGCGGTGTTCTGCTGGGTGACCTGGTCGATCTGGGTCAGCCCCTGGTTGACCTGGCTGATCCCCTGGGCCTGTTCGTTGGAGGCGACGGCGATTTCCGCCACCAGGTCGGAGACCTTGGTGATCCCCTGGACGATTTCACCGAGCGCTTCGGCGGTCTGGTTGGCGATGCCGCTGCCTTTTTCGGTCAGGTTGACCGATCCCTCGATCAGTTCGGCGGTTTCGCGGGCCGCCTTGGCGCTGCGCCCGGCGAGGTTGCGGACCTCCTCGGCGACCACCGCGAAGCCCTTGCCGTGCTGGCCGGCGCGAGCTGCCTCGACGGCAGCATTGAGGGCCAGCAGGTTGGTCTGGAAGGCGATTTCGTCGATCACCTTGATGATCTTGCTGATGTTCTGCCCCGCCTCGGCGATCTCGGCCATGGCGTTGACCATTTCCTGCATCTGGGCGTTGCCCTTTTCGGCGGCGTTCTGGGCTTCGTCGGAGAGCCTGTTGGCCTGTCCGGCATTCTCGGCGTTCTGCTTGATCTGGCCGGTCATCTCGTTCAACGAGGCGGTGATCTCTTCCAGTGACGAGGCCGACTCGGTGGCTCCCTGCGACAGGGACTGGCTGGCGTCGGAGACCTGGGCGCTGCCGGCGGCGATCTGCTCGCCGGCGACGTGGATTTTTGCCAACACGCCGTTGAGGTCGTCGGCCAGTTTCTTCAGGCTGGTGCGGAACTGGTCCTTTTCATCGCGTGGCACGACCTCGAAGGTCAGGTCGCCGTCAGCCAGCTTCTTCAGGTTGGCGACCATTTCGTTCTGGATCGAGTCGGCAAAGGCATCCATGGTTCTGGCGACTTCGCCGATTTCATCATTACGCTGCAGGTTGAGACGCATGTCGAGATGTCCATTTTCGAGTTTGCGGATCATCTCGACAAGTTTCCGGGTGGGGACGGTGAGATTGCGGGTCATGAAAAAACCGCAGATACACATCGCCAGCAGCGCCAGCAGGCCGCACAAGATCATGGCCCATTGTTTCTGGCGGACAAAAGAGTCCATTTCTGCCGGGGTCGCTTCAAGTTTTTGATTCGCCGCGGTGGAGATGGAAAAGGCAGTTTCGATCAGATCCCGGATCGGTCCCTTGTATTTTTTGATGGCATTGTTGCCGGCGGCCGGATCGCTGATTTCTCCGGACTTCATCATGCTCCAGACGCGGTGAATTCCTTCCCGGTAAGCAGCGGCGCCATTTTTCATCTTGGTGACCGCCTGGCGTTGAGCCGGGTCTTCAATCAGGCTGCTCAATTGTTCCAGGTGACGGTTCAGCCTGGTAAAGGTTTTATCCCATTTTGCCTGGTAGGACGCGACTTTGTCCGGATTCGAGACATTAAAAAAGCTGTCCTTTTCATAACGGCGCAGCCCGAGGCTGTCGACGGTGACGGCCGCGGCGGTGGCGGCGATCATGCCGTCCCTGGCAATCGCGGTATCAGCCTTGGCCCCCAGTCTGGAAATACCGAAGAAACCGATGCCGGTGGTGACTGCCAGTAACAGGGCGAAGATTGTCAGGACGATGAAAAACTGGATACCGATTCTGAAATTCTTGAGCGAAACCATATCTAATTCCCCCTTCAGACCAAGGATTGCCCTGGGCCGGATGTGTTAAACTCTTTACAGTTTAACCTGTTGCCCTTATCGACATCCCGTTCAAGCTCCTTAAGAAAAAAATAATTTTCGCCTATGCCGACCGTTCCCGGAGACAAGAATACCGAATTGATTATTTTCTACGATGGTTCCTGCGGACACTGCGCGCGGGCAATCTCCCGCTACCGTCGGCTGGCGCCGAGTGGGCGGTTTCAATGTGTCGATGTCAGCGGTGACCACTTCTGTGCCGGAGATTATGGTCGGGAGTTGGGCAAGTTTATGGCCCAGATGCACGTGCGGGACAAGGTCGGGGGCTGGCACCGGGGGATCGACGCGCTGCTGCTGATCTGGGCATTGCTGCCCGGATGGCGTTACCGGTGGCTTTGCCGAATTCTGCGCCGCCCCGGTTTCCATACCCTGGCCGACATCGGTTATCGGACCTTTGCGGCCAACCGGCATCGCTGGTCCGGCCATGGGAGATGAACCCCGACCATGGGATCAGGCAAAAACAAAAACCCCGCCATTCCGGCGGGGTTTTCATCACAGGTGACCTGCTGAAGAGGGCGTCCGGCAACCAGGTTTCGTCCCTTGTACCAATGGTGGCCCCAGGAAGTGCGCTTCAGGCTTCCCACTGCATCGGCGGGCCTGCACACCACGCCTTGCCGGAGGCGGGACTGTTACGCAAGCTGACGAACCGGCTGGCCGAGGACGCCGTCTCCAGCATGTCATTGGTCCTGCTTGACCATCTTTTCGACTGAAGCCGGTAGATGGTTTAGGGATAAAAAAAGGCCGCCGATGGATTTCGGCGGCCGGTTCTGAAAATTCTTGAATTGCTGAGAGTTGTCTGGTCCGATTTCGGGCTCAGGCCGGTGCCGGGGCAACGAAAGTGCGCGCGCCAAGCTCCTCGTCGAGTCGCAGCAGGCCATTGCCGTCATCGCCGATGCGTTCCAGCTTGCGCAGGATCAGGCCGAAGTTGGATTCCTCCTCAACCTGCTCGGTGACAAACCACTGCAGGAAAATCTGTGCTGCGTGGTTGCCCTCATCCCTGGCCAGATCCATCAGTTTGTTGATGCTGGCGGTGACGAACCGTTCATGTTCGAGACTGTACTGGAAAGCGGCCAGCGGGGAGTCGAAACCGTTCTGCGGTGCGTCGAAGCCGCGCAGGTCGGTGCGACCGCCGGCCTCGGTGATGAAGTTGAAGAATTTTTCGCCATGGGTCAACTCTTCCAGGGCCTGGATACGCATCCAGGAGGCGATGCCGGGCAGGTCCTCGGATTCGAAATATCCCGCGATGGCCAGATAGAGATAGGCCGAATAGAATTCATTTTTCATCTGCTCGTTGAGAGCGCCCTGCAGTTTGTCGCTGAGCATGCCAGCCTCCTTTTGGGAATGAGATGGGGATGAACTCATGTATATCATGGGGTCGGTCCCTTGCCAACCGCGGGGCTGATTCCATGAATCTCAGAAAAACAAAAAGGGCGGAACCGGTCGGTTCCGCCCTGAAAAGGATTTTTGATCAGGAGGTGTTACTTGGTATCGGCGAAAATAATCTGTTTCAGCCCGTCCAGCGGCAGGTTCTCACTGCCGAGTTCGAGGGTGAAGGGATTGCGGTAGGTATAGGTGATGAATGTGCAGTCACAGTCAGAGGGCAGAAAAGCATCACGAAGGATGAATTTCTTGCCGTCCGATTTGCGGGTCAGTTCGATCTGCCCGGAGCTGATTTCGTTGCCCGACATGCTGTAATTGACCTTGGGGCTGTCGAGAAAGAGAATTTCCGACACGGTTTCCAGGGGGACTTCAATCGGGGTTCCATTCCACCAGCCTTTGACCAGGGTGCGGTCGATCTGGAAGAAGCTGACTTCCTGTCCGTCCAGGGTGATGCATTTGCCGGGCCGGGCGTCGGCCGCCAGCGAAACACCCACCTGAAGGGACACCAGCATGACGGCAACGGCAAGCAAGCGTACCCACTTAGCAACTTTCATTTCAGATCATCTCCTTAACTGCGATGTTCAAAGGAATTCGTACCCTCGTCAGGGTTATTTCAGGCCGGTAAGGACCGGCGACAATCGGCAGTATGACCGGGGGGAACCGTGTGCCCGGGCGGTTCCCGGGTGATCGCTCCGGCATCCTGCTGCGGGAACAAACTGTCCCGGAAGGCGCTGATGCCGGAAAATCTCTGTATGCTTAGCAATTCCGCAAAAAAAAATCAATGATTTTTCACTCTTTGTACCGACCCCGGGAGTGAGACCCAAATCCACCGGCAATTTCGGGATTCGGCTGTCGTTACGGCTGAATCTGCTTCGTTGCCTTCACCGCTTCGGTGCTCAACGTAGCTCGGCTACGTCTACGCCCGAGTCGGCGCGGCGCCTCGCATCTCCACCAGTTCCGCCACCCTCGGTCCACAAAACAGCCGGTGGATTTGGGTGGGACTGAATCGCTTGTAGCCGCGCCGGGCGCCGTGCTACAGTCCGCCCGGAGAGAGCGTCAACCCGTAATCGGAGCCGACCATGCACATCCGTTCTGCCGAATTTATCCAGAGTGCCACCCGACCGGGCAACTACCCGCCCGAGCAGGGTCCGGAGATCGCTTTTGCCGGGCGTTCCAACGTCGGCAAGAGCAGCCTGATCAACAACCTGGTCGGTCGCCGCAAGCTGGTGCGCACCTCGCGGACACCGGGCCGGACCCAGTTGCTCAATTTCTTCCGCATCAACGACCAGTTCTGTATGGTCGACCTGCCGGGCTACGGGTTTGCCAAGGTGCCGCCGGAGGTGAAAAAAGCTTGGGGGCCGATGGTGCATACCTACCTCGCACAGCGTGCCAGCCTGCGCGGCGTGGTCTGGCTGCTCGACTGCCGCCGGGTTCCCAACGACGAGGACCTGCAGCTGCTTGACTGGCTGGAGGAGTTGCAGATTCCGACCATCCCGGTGATCACCAAGATCGACAAGGTCAAGCGCAGCCAACGGCTGAAACAGCTCAAACCGATTCTGGCGACGACCGGGCTGCCGGCCGATGCCTTCAGTTCCTTCTCGGCCCTGTCCGGGGAGGGGCGCGAGGATGTCTGGGAGCGGATCGTCGAGGCTCTTGGCCTGGATGGCGAGGTCGGGGAATGAACGGCTACCAGTGGATCGGGCTGATCGGCGGACTGATGGTCGCCTTCGGTTTCGTGCCGCAGATCATCAAGGTTCTCCGTACCCGCTCGACCCACGACCTGTCACTCTTCATGTTGTTGATCATCTTCATCGGCGGTCTTTTCTACACCACCTATGCCTTTCTCGCCGGTGACCCGGTGTTTATCATCATCAACCTGTTGGCGACCGGCAATACTCTGCTGCTGCTGATACTCAAGCTCATCTACCGCTGAATCCGGGTGAATCCGTTGACACCGGTCGTACCCCTCTGTTAGTTATGGACGCCTGACATAACCTGGGTGTCCGCCGTAGAGATTACGGCGGAAGAATAGGGAAGAGGGTGCAAGTCCCTCGCTGCCCCGCAACTGTGAACGGTGACGAACGCCGCTAGTACCCAGTACCCCATAATACTTATCGTATTCTGCTGGTTTATTTGCCGCGCCGACTACGTTGCACTTTTCAGTTGCATAGCTACGGCTATGTAACTGAAAGTGCGCCTTGCCGGCTCGCCAAATCCCGGCGCAATCTTACGAAGTTTTACGAGGTACTGGGTACCAGAGCCACTGCCGGAGAAATCCGGTGGGAAGGCGCGGCCGGAGGATGATCCGTAAGCCAGGAGACCTGCCCGGATGCAGATGGATGCTGGATTTTTCGCGGGAGAGGTCCGGGCAGCGCCAGCCACAGATGGCAGCGGACCCCGGACCCCTTTGACAGGTGCGGGGTTTTTTCATGTCGGCAGACAGGGTTGGACTGCTGCAGGTCTATACCGGGGACGGCAAGGGCAAGACGACCGCCGCCACCGGTCTGCTGGTGCGCGCCCTCGGCCAGGGGCTGCGGACACTGCTGGTGCGTTTCCTCAAACCGGCCGTACCGCGTTCGGGTGAGTTGATCATTCTGGAGCAACAGACCGGACTTGAAATTATCGATGCCGCCAAAGGGGTGATCGGCCGGCAGGTCGATCCTGAAGAGATGCGGGCCAATGTCACCGCAACCTTCGACCTTGCCGCGCAGCGACTGCGGACCGGTGATATCGAGCTGGTGGTGTTCGATGAGATTCATGGCTGTCTCAATCGCGGCTACCTCGATTTCGAGCGGTTCGCCGGTTTCCTCGATCAGCGGCCGGCCGCCCTGGAGGTGGTCTGCACCGGGAGACGGGCTCCCGTGGAACTGCTTGAACGTGCCGACCTGGTCACCTGTATGCAACTGGTAAAACACCCACACGAACAGGGGATCAAAGCCCGAAAGGGGATAGAATACTGATGTCGCGCCTGGTTTTTATTACCGGCGGGGCGCGTTCGGGCAAGAGCAGTTATGCCCAGCGGCGCTGCGAGGAACTGCCGGGGACATTGCTCTATGTCGCCACCGCCCGGGTTGAGGACGCGGAGATGGCGGAGCGCGTCACCCTGCATCAGCAGCAGCGGGGTGAACGCTGGGCGCTGCTGGAGGAGCCGCTTGATCTGTCTGCCCGGCTGCCCGATGTCACCCCGGGCCGCTCGGCAGTGCTGCTCGACTGTTTGACTCTGTGGCTGACCAACCAGCTGTTCGCTGCCGGCGAACAGCCCGTTCCGGTGATCGCCGCGGCGGAGCAGTTGATCGAAACCCTGCGTCGACTGGATATCCCGGTCTTCGTCGTCAGCAACGAAGTGGGCAGCGGCATTGTCCCCGACAATGCCCTGGCGCGCACCTTTCGTGACCTCGCCGGCAGGGTCAACCAGCTTTTCGCCGCATCAGCGGACGAGGCCTGGTTGCTGGCCAGCGGATTGCCGCTGCGATTGAAATAACCCTGACCTGAATCAGTGAGTTTCTGCTGGATGGAGAATGCAAGTGCCTGGTCTGCATGAGATTTTCAGAAATCTGCAGCGCACCCACAGGTTCGCTGGTGATTTTTGGGGAGCTCAGGCAGGTCAATGACTTGTGCTGTCCGCCGACAAGGAGCTCACTGATTCAGGTCTGAATCAGGAGAATGTTTCATGCCGTCAATTGATCTTCATACCGCCCTCGACCGCATCAAGCCGGTCGCTGATGAGAAACTCGCTGAGGCCCAGGCGCGTATCGACAGCCAGGCCAAGCCGCAGGGGTCCCTCGGCCGGTTGGAGGAATTCGCCCGCCGTTATGTTGCCATCACCGGTCGCGACAATATTCGCAGGAAGGTTGTTTTCACGTTTGCCGGTGACCACGGCGTGGTCGCCGAAGGGGTCAGCGCCTTCCCCGCCGAGGTGACCCCGCAGATGGTTCTCAATTTCATTGACGGCGGTGCCGCCATCAATGCCCTGGCGCGACACGCCGGTGCCGAAGTGATTGTCGTCGACATGGGCGTCAATTACGACTTTCCGCCGCTGGACGGCCTGCTGCAGAAAAAGGTCGCCAGGGGCACCGCCAACCTTGCTGAAGGTCCGGCGATGAGCCGTGAACAGGCTGTCGCGTCCCTCGTGACCGGCATCGAGCTGGCCTTTTCCTGTGCCGAGGACGGCATCGACCTGGTCGGTACCGGCGATATGGGGATCGGCAACACCACCCCTTCATCGGCGATTCTCGCTGCGTTTTCCGGGCTGCCGGTTGAAGACCTGACCCATCGCGGCACCGGCATTGATGATGCTGGCCTGGCGCGCAAGCTCTCCGCCATCCGTCGTGGTCTGGAGATCAACAGGCCTGATTCCGGAGACCCCGTCGACGTGCTGGCCAAGGTCGGCGGTTTCGAGATCGGCGGTATCGCCGGACTGGTGCTGGGGTGTGCCGCGGCCGGTCTGCCGGTCGTGGTCGACGGCTTCATTTCAACCGCCGGGGCGCTGATTGCTTCGGAGTTGCATCCTTCGGTCAGGGATTACATTTTCGCCGCCCACCAGTCGGTGGAGATCGGCCACAGGCACATGCTGCAGCGTATCGGTCAGCAGCCGATCCTCGATCTTGATCTGCGGCTCGGTGAAGGGACCGGCGGCGCGCTGGCGATGAGCCTGATCGAGGGGGCGCTGCGCGCCTATCGGGAAATCCGCACCTTCGATGATGCCGGGGTATCGGCAGGGGGCGATCGGTGAAACGGGAGTGGGATGATTTCCGCGTCGCGGCCGGGTTCCTGACCGTGCTGCCGACGGTGCGCGAACTGGACATGCCTCCAGAGAGGCTGGCGCGCAGCATGGGACTGTTCCCGGCGGTCGGCCTGGCCATGGGACTCGGCCTGGTGATTATCGACTGGCTGCTCGGCGCCCTGATTCCGCGGCCGGTACTTGACGGCCTGCTGGTACTGGTGCTGATCCTCGTTACCGGGGCGCTGCATCTTGACGGTATCGCCGACCTGGTCGATGGTCTCGCCGGCGGTCGCGGTGATCGTGAGCGTACCCTGGACATCATGAAGGACAGCCGGGTCGGGGCGATGGCGGTGGTCGGGGTGGTGATGCTGCTGCTGCTCAAGTACCTGAGCCTCTACAATGTTCCGCTTGAGCACAAGAAGGCCGCCCTGCTGTTGATGCCCTGCGCCGGACGCTGGATCCAGGTGGTGCTGGCGGCCTTCTGTCGCTACCTGCGGCCGGAAGGGACAGCGGCGGCTTTTGTCGAACAGGTCGGGGAAAGGGAAACTCTGCTGGCAACCGCGACCCTGCTGCTCGCCTGTTTCATCCTGTTCGGTCTGAAGGGAGTCCTCCTGCTTTTTCTGTTGGGTCTGGCGGCCGTGGTGCTGATCCGTTATTTTGACACCCGGCTCGGCGGCGTGACCGGAGATGTTCTCGGAGCGGCGACTGAAATTGTCGAGGTGCTGAGCCTGATCCTGGTGCTGGCGGTGGTGTGAAAGGGCCGATGAAAAACGCCCGCCTGCGGCGTTGCCCTCATCCTGTGTCAACGACGTACCTTCAGGTACGCCTTATTCCACAGGACTTCGGGCGCCTTGCATTCGGACATTTTTGATCGGCCCGGGGGGCTTTGGAAAGAAGGGGATCGTGATGACTGAAAAGACGCGGATTTACCTGGTGCGGCACGGTGAGGTTGAGGGGCATGGCGTCCGGCGCTACAACGGTCAGAATGATGTGTCCCTGACGGCAAGGGGACAGGCCCAGTACGGGTTGCTGAAGGAGCGCCTGGCCGGGAAAAACCTGGCCGCAGTTTATAGCAGTGACTTGAGCCGCTGCCGGTTCGGCGCCGAACTGGTTGCCGCTGCACATGACTTGCGGCCGACCTGTTTCGAAGAGCTGCGGGAGCTGCATATCGGCAAATGGGAAGGGCTGACCTGGGACGAAATCCGCAGCCGCTGGCCGGACGAATGGCAGGCCCGGCTTGACGACCTGGTCCATTACCAGGTCGAAGGGGGCGAGAGCCTGCGGCAGATGGCGGACCGGGTTCGTCCTCTGCTCGCCGAATTGATCGAACACCATCGCGGTGAGGAAATCGTTATCGTCGCTCACGGCGGTGTCAACCGGGTGATCCTGCTCGACGCCATCGGCGCGCCGCTGGAAAGGATGTTCCACATCGAGCAGAGCTTCGGTTGCCTGAATGTCATCGATTACTGGGCCGATGGTTATGCCACAGTGCAGCTTTTGAACGGTTAAAAAAAGGTAGCCACCAAGCCACCAAGAGCACCAAGAAAATCTCAATAAAACCTGAATCAGTGAGTTTCTGTTTGATGGAGAGAGCAAGTGCTTGACCTGGATACGATTTTCAAAAATCTAAGGCGCACCCTTAGGTTCGCCGGTGATTTTTGGGAAGCGCAGGCAGGCCAATGAATTTTTCTTTAAGCATTTTGTCCTTGGTGTCCTTGGTGTCTTGGTGGCTCCAAAAAGGTTTCGATTGAAATGCTCTCACCCCTGATCATCGCCGCGCCGGCCAGCGGCAGCGGCAAGACCACCCTGACCCTCGGGTTGCTGGCGGCCCTGAAACGGCGCGGGCTTGAAGTCGCGCCCTTCAAGGTCGGGCCGGATTTCATCGATCCCGGCCATCACGCCGCCGCCTGCGGACGGGTCAGCCGCAACCTCGACGGCTGGATGTGCGGAGAACCGGCGGTGCGTTCAACGTTTGCCCGTGGCAGCGCCGGTACCGATCTCGCCGTCATCGAAGGGGTGATGGGACTGTTCGACGGCGCTTCGGGAGATTCGGATGAAGGGTCGACCGCCGAGATCGCCCGCTGGCTGGAGGGGAACATTCTGCTGCTGGTTGACGCCCGCTCCCAGGCGCGCAGCGCCGCCGCGCTGATCAAGGGATTTGTCGAATTCGATCCACGGCTGCGGTTTGCCGGGGTGGTTTTCAACCGTGTCGGCAGCGCCCGCCACGAGCAGCTGCTGCGCCAGGCTGTCGCCGCAACGCCGGGGCTGCCGCCGGTGGTCGGCTGCCTGCCGCGCGAGGGCGGTGTCGCCCTGCCGGAGCGCCACCTGGGGCTGGTGACGGCGGCGGAACAGGCTGCCGATTTTGTCGCCCTGGCGGACCTGGTTGAGAACCATCTTGATCTTGACAGGTTGCTCAGCGGGCTGCGGGAGACAAATGCCCCGGCACCGGTCTTCGGTCAATCCCTTCCTCATGGAGATGGGGTGGGGAGGAGGGGCCGTGTCCGCATCGGGGTGGCGCGTGATGCCGCTTTCTGCTTCTGTTACCCGGAGAACCTCGAGCTGCTCACGGCGGCCGGTGCCGAACTGGTTTTCTTCTCGCCGCTGGCCGACACGCTGCCGGAGGATCTTGCCGGCCTCTACCTCCCCGGCGGCTATCCGGAACTGTTCCTCGACCGGCTCGGGGACAATGGCGAACTGATCGGCCAACTGCGGACGGCAGCTGCAGCCGGGTTGCCGATCTACGCCGAATGCGGTGGGTTGCTGCTGCTCTGCGAAGGGTTGAACGATAAACCCTTGAGCGGCATTTTCCCGGCCCGGGCAAAGCTGCTTGGAAAGCGAAAATCCCTGGGTTATCGCGAAGTGACCTTTACGGCAGATACCCCGCTGGGGCCGGCGGGAACCGTTGCCCGCGGTCACGAGTTTCATTACTCTGCACTCGAGATGCCCGTCTCGGTGCCGCGTGTCTACGCCTTGCGCCGCAAGGGCGGTGCCGCGTCGGGGAGCGAAGGATTCAGCTGCAAAAATGTTCTCGCCAGCTATGTGCACCTGCATTTCGGCGGCAACCCGCAGCTGGCGGAGAATTTTGTGCGATTTTGTGAAAGAAAAAAACGTTAGCCACCAAGGCACCAAGAGCACCAAGAAGGGCAAAAGCCCCCAACGCGGAGGTGGAGAGAGGCAGAGGGGGAGAGAAAGCCAAAATCTTTTTTTTGGGGTTTAAAACCAAAAGCTGATTTTTGTTTTTCTCAGCGACCTCTCCACCTCAGCACCTCCCCGTTAAAAAAGGGTTTTCTTGGTGCACTTGGCGTCTTGGTGGCAGCATTAAAAGAGGAGGACGTTTCATTGGCAACCCAGATCGAATCGGCCCGCCAGGGCATCATCACCCCGCAGATGGCGGCGGTGGCGAAGAATGAAAATCTCGGCGAAGAATTCGTGCGTCAGATGGTCGCCGAGGGGAAGGTTGTCATTCCCAACAATACGATCCGTAACCCGCTTTCGGCCGGGATCGGCAAGGGGATGCGGACCAAGGTCAATGCTTCGATCGGCACCTCGTCCGACATCGTCGACTATGACGCCGAAATCCGCAAGGCGCTGGCCGCGCAGGAGGCCGGTGCCGATACCCTGATGGAACTCTCTGTCGGCGGTGACCTTGACCGGGTGCGGCGCGAGGTGATCGCCGCCGTCGACCTGCCGGTCGGCAACGTGCCGCTCTACCAGGCTTTCTGCGAGGCGGCGCGCAAATATGGCGACCCCAACAAGCTCGACGAGGAACTGCTCTTCGATCTGATCGAACAGCAGTGCGCCGACGGCCTGGCTTTCATGGCGATCCACTGCGGTATCAACCTCTACACCATCGAGCGGCTGCGCAGGCAGGGTTACCGTTACGGCGGCCTGGTCAGCAAGGGGGGGGTGTCGATGGTCGCCTGGATGATGAAGAACGGCCGCGAGAATCCGCTCTACGAGAAGTTCGACCGAGTCTGCGATATCCTCAAGAAGTATGACGTGGTCCTCTCCCTCGGCAACGGTCTGCGCGCCGGGGCGATCCACGACTCCAACGATCGGGCGATGGTCCAGGAACTGCTGATCAACTGCGAACTGGCCGAGCTGGGACGTGAGATGGGCTGCCAGATGCTGGTCGAGGGGCCGGGGCACGTGCCGTTGGACGAGGTCGAGGCCAATATCCGCCTGCAGAAGCGGATGAGCGGCGACGCTCCCTACTACATGCTCGGGCCGATTTCGACCGACGTCGCTCCCGGTTATGACCATATCACCGCCGCCATCGGCGCCGCTCAGTCGAGCCGTTACGGAGCCGATCTGATCTGTTACATCACTCCGGCCGAACACCTGGCGCTGCCCAACGAGCAGGATGTGGTCGAAGGGGTCAAGGCGGCCCGGGTCGCCGCCTACATCGGTGATATGAACAAGTACCCGGAAAGAGGCCGCGAGCGCGACAAACAGATGAGCAAGGCACGCCGCGACCTGGACTGGGAAAAACAGTTCGAACTGGCACTCTTCCCCGCGGACGCCCGCGCCATCCGCGCCAGCCGCACCCCGGAGGATGAGGACACCTGCACCATGTGCGGCGACTTCTGCGCTTCGCGCGGCGCCGGGGAGCTGTTCCGGAAGGATCTGAAGGGCGACAAGGTTTAACCTGAACTCCTGATTCAGGCTGAAAGGACCGACATGAAAACAGCTGTTCTGCTGATCAGCCATGGTTCGCGCGTTGCCGGGGCGGACGGGGATCTGGCCCGGATCGCCGACATGGTGCAGGAGATGAGCGGCGCCGAAATCGTCGAGGTCGCCTTTCGGGAGAGGCAGCAGCCCGATATCCAGGCCGGAATCGATGCCTGTGTGGCCCGCGGGGCGCAGCGTATCCTGCTCTCTCCCTATTTTCTCTTTGCCGGGTCTCATGTGCTGCGTGATCTGCCGGACGAAATGGCGCGGGCCGGGCGGCGGCACCGGGGCTTGGAGATGGTCCTCGGCAGGCCGCTCGGTATCGATCGGCGGTTGGCCGAAGTGGTCTGCACCCGCATCGGTGAAACCCTCGCGGACAGCGGCTGGGAGTTAAAGGAATGAATCCATGAGTGAATCCATCATCCGCGACCCGCTGGAGATTGAACGCCGCAGTTTCAGGACCATTGACGCCGAGGTCGGCCCGCATCCGTTTGATGAACAGCAGTGGCCGGTGGTGCGTCGGGTGATTCATACCACCGCGGATTTCGATTTCGCCGGGACCACGTGCTTCGCCCCCGGTGTGATTGACAGTGCTGTCGCGGCCCTGCGTCGGGGAGCGAAGGTCCTCTCTGATACCAACATGGTGCTGGCCGGAGTCAACAAGACCCGCCTGGCAAAGCTGGGCGGCAGCATCGCCTGTCACGTCGCCGATGCGGAGGTGGCGGAACGGGCCCGGGAACAGGGCGTGACCCGCTCGATCCTCGCCCTGCGCAAGGGGGTGGTTGAAGGGGCGAAAATCTTCCTGATCGGTAACGCGCCGACCGCCCTCTTCGAGCTGTTGCGTCTGGCTGACGCCGGTGAAGTCGCGCCGGCGCTGGTGGTCGGTGTGCCGGTCGGGTTTGTCGGTGCCGAGGAATCGAAGGAGGCGTTGTTCGCTTCCCGGTTGCCCTGCATCGTCTGTCGCGGTCGTAAGGGCGGTTCAGCGATCGCCGCGGCGATTTTCAACCAGCTGCTGATCCTGGCGGCGGGTGACTGACGCGTGGCCCGGTCCCTGCGCCACGGCTACACCACCGGCGCCTGTGCCGCTGCCGCGACGCTCGCCGCCGCGCGCCTGCTGGCGGGTGAGCGGGTGGCGCAGGTCGCGCTTGAACTGCCGGTCGGGGAACGGGCCGTTTTTCCCGTTCACGGCTGCCGGGTCGACGGTGCCCGGGCCCGCTGTTTCGTGATCAAGGATGCCGGGGATGATCCCGACGTCACGCACGGGGTCGAGGTCCACGCCCGGGTTGAGTCCTCTTCTCCCCCTTCCTCCGGAGACGCGGGGCGGGAGGAGGGAGAGGTTGTCATCCTCGGTGGCGAGGGTATCGGCACCGTGACCAAACCGGGCCTGGCGGTCGCGGTCGGAGAGCCGGCCATCAACCCGGTGCCGCGGCGGATGATCCGCGAGGCGCTGCGCTCGGTCTTTCCCTCGGGGAGCTTTCGGGTCACCATCGCCATTCCCGACGGTGAGCAGCGGGCCGCGAAAACGCTCAATGCCCGGCTGGGGATTTGCGGCGGGCTGTCGATTCTCGGCACCACCGGTATCGTCCGGCCGATTTCGCATCAGGCCTGGACCGACACCCTCGACGTTGCTCTTGATGTCGCCCTGGCCGTCGGTTGTCGGCGGGTTGTCGCCTGTACCGGTCGCAGCAGCGAGAAGGTTGCGCAACGGGAATATCCACTGCTGGCGGAGGAGGCTTTTGTCATGATGGGGGATCATGTCGGCCACCTGGCCGGTGCCTGCCGTCGAAAAGGCGTGCCGAACCTGGTGGTCGCGGCCCAGTTCGCCAAGTTGGTGAAGGTCGCCTGCGGGCATCCGCAGACCCATGTTCACAGTTCGCGGCTTGACCTGCGGAAATTGGCCGACTGGGCGCGTTCGACAGGGTTGACGACGGAAGCCTCCGAAACAATCGTCGCCGCCAACACTGCCCGCGAAGTCTTCCTGACCCTCGGAGCGGCGCATCCGCTGGTGGCCGAAGTGGCGCGTCGGGCCGTTAAACAGTTGCGGAACTGGGCGCCAGGGGTAACAATAGAGATTCTGCTGGTCGGTTACGATGGTGCGGTGGCAGGAAGATACGGCGAGTGATTTCAGGGAGTAACCTCATTCCGGTTTTTCGGACTTTTTCCAGTGAGGGCAGCATGAACAAAATTTACGTGGTGGGTGCGGGGGTTGCCGGGCAGGAAGGCTTCAGTCGCCATGCCCTGGATCTGATCGAGGCGGCCGATCTGCTGATCGGCGGGGAGCGTCAGCTGAATCTTTTCCCAGAGTTCAAGGGGGAAAAGCTGGCAATCGACAGCAACCTTCCGGACATGGTCGAACGTCTGCGAACCCGCAGGGGCCGGCCGGTGGTGCTTGCTTCGGGGGATCCCCTCTTTTTCGGCATCGGTCGCTACCTGTTGCGCAACCTGCCCGGGGAGGAATTCGAGTTCGTGCCCAACGTCTCCTCCATCCAGTACGCTTTTGCCAAGATCCGCCAGCCCTGGGATGACGCGGTTTTTCTCTCCACCCATGGACGCCCGCTGGCGCCGGCGGTTGATCGGATCGTTGCCAATGACAAGGCGGCGCTGCTGACCGATGAGATCAACACCCCGGCTGCCATTGCCCGCGAGTTGATTGATCGCGGCCGCGAAGGCTATGCCGCGTGGCTGTGCGAGAATCTCGGTTGTGCCGATGAACGCATCGTCGAAACTGACGTGCGTGGTCTGCTCGATATCGACGCGGCGCCGCTGAACGTGTTGATCCTGGTCAAGCAGTTCGAAGGGGAGGGCAAGGACAGCGGTTCCTGGCTCGGGATCCCCGACGACGAGTTCGCGACCGTCAAAAAGCTGATTACCAAGGAGGAGGTGCGGGTCGTCACCCTCGCCAAGCTGCGCCTGCGCCAGGATATGATCCTCTGGGATATCGGTGCCGGTTCCGGTTCGATCAGTATCGAGGCCGACCACCTGCTGCCCAACGGCAAAATCTTCGCCGTCGAGCGCAATCCCGAGTGCCGTGACTTCATCAAGCAGAACCTGCAGAAATTCCACACCCGCAACGTCAACCTGGTGGAGGGAGATGCTCCCGCCTGTCTCGACGACCTGCCCGATCCTGACCGGGTTTTCATCGGCGGCAGCGGCGGTCACCTCTGGGATATCCTCACCATCGCTGATAAGCGTCTGCCGGCCGACGGACGCATCGTTCTCAATGCCATCACTCTCGATACCCTGACCGCGGCCAATGAGTTTTTCGCCAATGCCGGTTACGAGGTCGAGGTGACCACCATCAACGTCGCCCGGACCCGTCCGCTGACCGCCTACAAGATGTTCGAGGCCTATAACCCGGTCTACATCCTGGCGGCCGTCAAGCAGTAGCAGGGAACCTGCGGCGGCAGGGTTCATAAATCATCATGTCCGAATGTCATCCCATCCTCTTCGTCGGTGCCGGTCCCGGGGATCCCGAGCTGATCACCGTCAAGGGACTCAAAGCCCTGCGCCGGGCCGAAGTCGTGGTCCACGCCGGATCGCTGGTCAATCCGGCCCTGCTTTCCGAGTGTCCTGCAGGCTGTGAGATCCATGACAGTGCGCCCCTGACCCTGCAGCAGACCCACACCCTGCTGGTCGCCGGGGCCCGGGCCGGCAAGCGGGTGGTGCGGCTGCACACTGGCGATCCGGCTCTCTACGGGGCGATCCAGGAGCAGATGGAGCTGCTCGATGCCGAGGGGCTTGACTACCGGGTTGTTCCCGGAGTGACGGCCGCTTTTGCCGCCGCCGCGGCTCTGAAACAGGAGCTGACCCTGCCGGAGATTTCCCAGACCCTGGTCCTCTCCCGCGCCGCGGGCCGTACCCCGGTGCCGGAAGCGGAAAAGCTCTCCCGCCTGGCCGCCAATGGCGGCACCCTCTGTCTCTACCTCTCGGTGGGCATGATGGACAAGGTGGTGGCCGCACTGCTGGCCGGCGGCGTTTTCACCGCCCGGACCCCGGCTGCCGTGGTCTACCGCGCCAGCTGGCCGGATGAAAAGATTGTCAGCGGCACCCTGGCCGATATCACGGGCAAGGTTGCCGAGGCCGGTATCCGTCGCCAGGCGCTGATCCTGGTCGGCGAAGCACTCGGCGCCCGGGAGCGGGGAGTGGAAAAGAAATCGAAGTTGTACGATGCGCAGTTCGCGCATGGATATAGGACGCCCAAAGGCGGCGAAGGGCGAAAGGCCAAAGGCTAAGGGCTGGAGGCTGACGCATCTCCTTTGGCCTTTGACCCTTAGCCTTTAGCCGCTGTTCAAGCAAAGGCATTTCCCCTGGCCTTTCGCCCTTCGCCGATTTTCAAAAAATCATGACCCTCGCCATTATCGCCATAACCCCCGGCGGCGCCGCACTTGCCCGCCGGCTGCAGGAGGAAGCCGAAGGCGCCGAGTTGTGGCTGCCGGAGAAGCTGCGCAGTGAAGAACCGGCCAGCTACTTCGACCGGCCTCTTTCGGTGTTGATGCCGGAACTGTTCGCTCGTGTCGACGGCCTGGTCTGCATCATGGCTGCCGGCATTGTGGTGCGGCTGCTGGCACCGCAGCTGCGCGGCAAGCAGCATGACCCGGCGGTGGTGGTGGTCGACGAGGCGGGGCGTTTCGCCATCAGCCTGCTTTCCGGCCACCTCGGCGGAGCCAATGAACTGGCGCGGGAGGTGGCCGATATCCTTGGCGGTCAGGCGGTGATCACCACCGCCACCGACGTCAATCATCTGCCGGCCTGGGACACGGTGGCCCGCCGACTGGACCTGAAGGTCGAACCGGTTGAACGGCTCAAGCTGCTCAACGGCCTGCTGCTGCAGGCGGGGCGTATTGTCCTGGCAGATCCGCAACGGCTGGTCAGTGACGCGTTTGTCGCCGTACCCGGAGTCGAGGTCACCCGAAGCTTCGCTGCCGCCCTGCAGTCGCGGGCAGAGGGACTGGTCTTCGTCACCAGTCGTCACCTGCCGCACCTGGACCGGCGGAAAAACCTGCTGGTGTTGCGACCGCGCTGTTACGCGGTCGGTGTCGGCTGCAACCGGGGGACCGATGCTGATGAAATCGAAACGGCTGTCCGCGACGAGATGGAGAAGGCCTTTCTCTCACCGGGGAGCATTTCCTGCCTGGCCAGCATCGATGCCAAGCAGGATGAAGGGGGGCTGCTCGATGCCGCCGCGCGGTTCGGGGTGTCGCTGAAATTTTTCAGCAAGGAGCAGCTCAACGTCGTTGCCGTTCCGAGCAAGCCCTCCGAATACGCCCTGCAGGCGGTCGGCGCCGGGGGGGTCTGCGAACCGGCCGCCATTCTTGCCGCGAAGGGCGGCAGGCTGCTGGTGAAAAAGAAGAAAAACGGCAACGTGACCGTGGCGGTGGCGGAGATCAATGCCTGAAAATAAATCACATGGAGGCGCCGGGGGGAATAAAGAACCTCGAAGGCAAACGGCCGCAGATAAAATCTGATTTACGCTGATTTAAGATCCTAACCCCAGTCTTTATGGGTTTAATCATGCCTTTTCAGCGTTAATCAGCGGCCAATTTAGATTTAGCTTTTCTCCGTGTCTCCGTGGTAGGAAATCGTTTTTTATGACCAACAAACTCTACATCGTCGGGCTCGGACCCGGTGACAGCGAACAGATGACCCCGGCGGCGCGGGCGGCGCTCGAACGGGCCGAGGTTGTCACCGGCTACAACACCTACCTGGAACTGATCCCCGATCTGGTTGCCGGCAAGGAAACCTTTTCCACCGGCATGCGCCAGGAGACCGAGCGTTGTCGCGAGGCGCTCAGGCGGGCGGCGGGCGGGGCGACGGTGGCGCTGGTCTGCTCCGGCGATGCCGGTATCTACGGCATGGCCGGGCTGGTTCTGGAGTTGCAGCAGGCCGAAGGACCGGAACAGGTCGCGATCGAGATCGTGCCCGGCATTTCCGCGGTGCAGGCGGCAGCGGCCCGGCTCGGGGCGCCGCTGATGCACGATTTCGCCGTCATCTCCCTCTCCAACCTGCTGACCGACTGGTCGGCCATCGTTCGGCGGCTGGAAGCGGCCGCCGCCGCCGATTTTGTCATCGCCCTCTACAATCCGAAGAGCCGCGGGCGGGTGAGCCAGATCGAGCAGGCGCGACAGATCCTGCTCGCGCACCGCGATCCCGCCACCCCGGTCGGCATCGTCCGCAACGCCTGCCGTGAGGGTGAGACGGTAACGGTCAGTGACCTCGCTTCTTTTACCGATGAAACCATCGACATGTTTTCACTGGTGATCATCGGCAATCCCGCGACCTTCGTTGATCGGCGAGGGCGGATGGTGACGCCGCGAGGCTATCGCCTCAGGCGGGAGGCCAGAGGCGGGAGGCCAGAGGAAACCCCTGTGTCCGGCTGCGGGAGCCCAACGCCCGCCTTGTTTGTTGCCGGGACCGGATCGGATGTCGGCAAGAGCGTTATTGCCGCCGGGTTTTGTCGCCTGTTGGTGCGCCGGGGGCTGACGGTGGCACCGTTCAAGGCGCAGAACATGGCCAACAACTCGGCGGTGTGTGCCGACGGCGGCGAGATCGGTCGGGCCCAGGCGCTGCAGGCGGCGGCCTGCCGCGTCGAGCCGACGGTTGACATGAACCCGGTGCTGCTCAAGCCTAATTCCGAAACCGGCGCCCAGGTCATTGTCCAGGGACGTCCGGTCGGCAACATGTCGGTGCGGGAGTACCATGCTTTCAGGGAGAGCGCCTGGCGGGCGGTCTGTGATTCCTATCGGCGCCTGGCGCGGCAGGTCGACCTGGTGGTGATGGAAGGTGCCGGCAGCATTGCCGAGATCAACCTGCGCGGGCAGGATATCACCAACCTGGCGGCGGCGCGGATGGCCGGGGCCAAGGTCGTGCTGGTGGCCGACATCGATCGCGGCGGGGTTTTTGCGGCTATCCTCGGGACCCTGCAGCTGCTGACGAAAGAGGAGCGTGAGCTGATTGCCGGGGTGGTGATCAACAAGTTCCGTGGCGACGTCGGGCTGCTGAAGTCCGGGATCGACGAGATCGAGTGCCGCACCGGGGTGCCGGTGCTGGGTGTCATCCCCTGGTTGCGTCTGCAGCTTCCGGAGGAGGATTCGCTGGCGCTGGAGCGACCGGGGAATGTCTTCGACGCCGGGATCAGAATCGGCGTGGTGCAGTTGCCGCGCATCTCCAATTTTACGGATTTTGCTCCCTTCGAGACTGTCGCCGGCGTCAGCCTGTGCTACGTCGAACGGCCGGAGCAGGTCGCCGGTCTCGATCTGCTGATCCTGCCCGGGACCAAGAGCACGCTCGCCGATCTTGACTGGTTGCGGCAACAGGGGCTGGCCGAGGCGATTCTCAGCTATCACGCCGAAGGTGGACGCCTGATCGGTATCTGCGGCGGCCTGCAGATGCTCGGCGAGCGGGTCCGTGATCCGCTGGGGGTTGAAGGTCCTCCCGATGAAGCACCGGGGCTCGGACTGCTCGATATCGAGACCACCCTGCAGACCGAGAAACAGACGCACCGGGTTGAAGCGGAATTCCTGCCGGCGGCGGCCGCTGCCGGTTTCACCGGTTTTGATCGGGTGCGGGGCTACGAAATTCACGCCGGTGCGTCGAGTCGCGGAATCCTCTGTCGGCCGTTGCTGCGGCTGATGTCCCGTTCCGGTGCTGACAGTGCCCGGCTTGACGGGGCTGTTTCCGCCGACGGCCGGGTCTGGGGCAGTTACCTGCACGGTCTGTTCGACGATCAACGCGTCCTGCATGCGGTTCTGGCCCCCCTGACATCCGGCAGGCCGCTTCCTTCCGGGCCGTCCGCCCGGCAGCGTCTCGACAGTGAACTGGACCGGTTGGCCGATCA
Source organism: Geothermobacter hydrogeniphilus (assembly GCF_002093115.1). NCBI lineage: Bacteria > Pseudomonadati > Thermodesulfobacteriota > Desulfuromonadia > Desulfuromonadales > Geothermobacteraceae > Geothermobacter > Geothermobacter hydrogeniphilus. The sequence goes on from NZ_NAAD01000009.1 coordinate 58,448, forward strand.
TCTCGCCGCCCATCTCGACCTGGAGCGGCTGTGCCGCCGGTGTGGGTTGGAAAGGATGCCGGCTTCATGATCTGGACGATTCCCGCATCTTTCCTGCTTGACCTGCTGCTCGGAGACCCGCATGGCTGGCCGCATCCGGTCATCGGCATCGGCCGGTTCATCAAGCGGGTTGAGACGGTCCTTGCCTCCCTGATCGATCATCGGCGCCTGGCGGGATGCCTGCTGGCTCTCGTGACCGTGCTGGTGACCGGTCTGGTGACCTGGGCGGTCATTCACCTGGCCGGTCTGCTCCATTCCCTGGTCGGGCTGGCGGTGACCGTCTGGCTCGGTTACACGACCCTGGCGCTGCGGTCGCTGCATCTTGAAAGCCGACAGGTGGTACGCTACCTGGAGCAGGGACGGATTTCCGAGGCGCGGCGCGCCCTGTCACTGATCGTCGGTCGTGAAACCAGTCAGCTCGATGAAGAGCAGATCCTGCGCGCCTGTATCGAGACGGTCGCGGAAAATACCTCGGACGGCGTGATCGGTCCGCTCTTTTACCTTTTCCTCGGCGGTCCGGTGGCGGCAATGATGTACAAGGCGGCCTCGACGCTTGACTCCATGGTCGGTTACACCGACGACCGCTACCGGGAGATGGGCTGGGCCTCGGCTCGCCTCGACGATCTGCTCAACCTGGTTCCGGCGCGGCTGACCGGGCTGTTGATGGTCCTCGCCAGCTTTCCTCTCGGGCTCAATCCCTGGGCGGCGTTGACCACCATGTTGCGCGATGCGCGGAAAACCAGCAGCCCCAACGCCGGTTTTCCCGAGTCCGCCGTAGCCGGCGCTCTCGGTGTGCGGCTCGGCGGGCCGGCCACCTATTTCGGCGAAACCGTGCAGAAACCGACCCTCGGTGATGCCGACCGGCGGATCGATATCGGCTGCTACCGGGCGACCATCCGGCTGATGTATCTGACGGCCCTGCTCGGGCTGATTCTTGGTATGGTGGTGGTATGGCCCCTTTACTGAACCAGGCTGCCCATGGCGGCGACGTCTTTGCCGCTGCCGCCGAGCTGGGTTGTGATCCGGAGCAGATCCTCGATTTTTCCGCTTCGATCAATCCCCTCGGTCCTCCGGAAACGGTTCTTGCCGCGGCGCGACAGGCCTTGTCGAGTTGCCAGTTCTACCCCGAACTGGTGGCTGACTCACTGCGGGCTGCTCTCGCCCGATATCATCGTCTGCCGGAAGACTGTCTGCTTCCCGGGGCCGGGTCGACCGAGTTGCTCTATCTCTGGCCGCGGGTCTTCAGGCCGCGGCGGGCTCTGCAGATCGTGCCCGCTTTCAGTGAATATCTGCGTGCCCTCGATCAGGTTGATTGTGAAGTCGAACGGCTGCCGTGGCTGCCGGGAGAACCTTTCCCGACAACGGACCTGCCGCGGGCGGTGGGGGACTGTGAACTGCTTGTTTTCGCCAATCCGGGCAACCCGGCCGGCGGCCTGGTCAGACGGCGGGATCTGCTGGCAACCCTTGATCTGCTGCCGGATGATCTGCCGGTTCTGGTTGATGAAGCGTTCATCGACTTCGTTCCCGGGGAGTCGCTTATCGATCAGGTCGTGGAACGATCCAACCTTTATGTGCTGCGGTCGATGACCAAGTTCTATGCCATTCCGGGGCTGCGGGTCGGCTACCTGGCCGGACCGGCCGACGGGATCACGCGACTGCTGGGTGAGAAAGAGCCCTGGACCCTGTCGACCCCGGCGCTGGCAGCCGCGTTGGCCTGCCTGGACGAAGACGATTTTGCCCGCGCCTCGATTGCGGCGATCAGTGCCTGGCGCGACGAGATGGGCGAGGAACTGTCCCGTCTCGGCCTGGAGGTCTTTCCGGGGGCGGCCAATTACCTGCTGGTGCGCCTGCGGGCAGGCGGGAGCAGTGCTTTTGATGTTTCCGCCGGGCTCCGGCGGCAGGGGATACTGGTGAGGGATTGCGGCAATTTTGACGGTCTCGGCGGGGATGTCCTGCGGCTGGCGGTGCGTCGTCCCGAGGAAAACCGCCGACTCATTGCCGAACTGCAGCGCCTGCTTGACAACCACGGGAGGGAAGAATGAAACTTTGGCAGGGGTTCTTGTTGCTCGGCGCGCTTAACGGGTTTCTCGGCGTTGCCCTTGGCGCCTTCGGCGCGCACGGCCTGGAGGGCAGGTTGACGCCGCACCTGATGGATGTTTGGAACAAGGCGGTTCACTATCAGCAGATCCATGCCCTGGCCCTCGTGTTGGTGGCCATTCTCCTGCAGGGCGGAATGACCGGCACAGGCATCCGCTGGTCCGGCTGGTGTTTCCTGCTGGGCATCCTGCTTTTTTCCGGCAGCCTCTATATACTGGCCCTGTCGGGGGTCAAGCCCCTTGGAGCGGTAACCCCGTTCGGCGGGGTCAGCTTCCTGCTCGGCTGGGCGATGCTCGCCCGGGCCGCGCTGCAGTCCTGAACCTGCGGAACGATCGAAATTAATCATGGATACAGTCGTCTACTACAGTCTTCGGTCCCTCGCCCGTCTGTTCTACCTGTTTCCCGAAAGCTGGAGTCTGCGGCTGGGAGAACTGCTCGGTTTCCTGGCCGGAAGGCTGGTTCCGAAGCGGATGGCCCTCTGTCGCGCGAACCTCCGTCGGGCGGGGCTGGATGAAGCTCTCTCCGGTGCGGTTTTCCGCTTTCTCGGACGTAACCTGGTGGCGATTCTGCGGCTCGCCTGCAGTGATCCCGGACGCGATGCCGACAAGGTCATCGTGGAAGGTTTTGAATCCTACCTCGCTGCCCGTAAACGCTGTGGGAGGGTGATTCTGATCACGGCTCATCTCGGCAATTGGGAAAAACTGGCCCGTCTGCAGCGTCTGCGCAGCGGTCATCCCCTGCAGGTTGTCGGCCGCAGTCTCGATCAGCGCGGTGCCGACCGTTTCCTGCGGGAACTCCGGCAGCGGGGCGGTTTCACCGTGCTGGAGAAAAGTCGTGGGGTGCGGGCGATGCTCAAGGTCCTGCGCCAGGGGAATGACCTTGGCCTCCTGATTGATCAGCGGGTCGCCCCCCACATGGGGATCTGGGTGCCCTTTTTCGGCGCCCCGGTTTCCGCCGTGCCGGTGGTCTCTCTATTGGCCAAGGCCAGCGGCGCCGCCATCGTACCGGTTTTCACCGGCATCGATGCGGCGGGGCAGGAGCGCATTCATTATCTGCCCGAGCTGGTGCAGACGGGTGACGAAGTGGCCGAGACGGAAGAGCTGAATCGTCTCATCGAAACCTATATCCGCCGCTATCCGGAGCAGTGGTTCTGGTTGCACAACCGTTGGCGTGAAAAGGATCTGGATCAGCTTGACAGCAAAGGGCGGCGGGCTGTCGAGGCGTGCGCGGCCGAAGGGGTTGAATGAACTCACTGACCCAGGTCAGCCTGAATCAGAACAATTTTTCCGCCAGCCAGAACAGCCCCATGCCGACCAGCACGGTGCCGCCGAGAGACTGGCTGCGGACGGCAAACAGGAAGGTCGGAACGGCCACCCAGAACTCCGGTCGCAACAGGTTGAAGCTGTTGCTGTGACTGTCGATCAGCAGTGACGGTGCCAGCAGTGCGGCGAGAATGGCGACCGGGATCAGCTCCAGCCAGTCCACCAGCCAGCGCGGCAGTTGTCGCTGAGAAAGCAGCAGCAGCGGCAGCAGCCGCGGCAGGTAGGTGACCGCTCCCATGCCGAGCAGCAACAGCAGGTAGGTCGAAAAGCTCATCCTTTCGCCTCCCTCTGTCGTCGGACCCGGCGTCGCACCAGGTAGCCGCCGGTCGCCGCCAGGATGGCCGCTCCGACGATGTAGGAATCCCCCGGAATCAGCAGTTTCCAGATTACGGCCAGCCCGGCCGCCAGTCCCCCCGTAAAGACATAGGCCCGGCCGTGCAGCTGCAGTACCAGCAGGGCGATGAACATCCCCGGCAGGGCGAAGTCGATGCCGAAGGCGCCGGGTGGGATCAGGCTGCCGACCAGGCTGCCGAGGATGGTCGCCAGGATCCAGGTGCTGTTGGCGGCATGGTGGACCACCAGCGCCCGCCAGCGATCCCAGTTTCCTGCGCGGAAGCGGGTCATGTTGACGCCGAAACTCTCGTCGGTGATGCCGTAGGCGAAGAGGATGAGAAAACTGCGCCTGACGCCGCGCAGCGGGATGGCAAGAGCGCTGCTCATCAGGAAATGCCGGAAATTGACCACCAGGGTGGTGAGGATGATGGCTGTTGCCGAGGCCCCGCCGTCAAGCATCGCCACGGCGATGAACTGGGCGCTGCCGGCGAACACCAGCACCGACATCAGACCGATCCAGGCCGGTCCGAGTCCGGCCTGCTGACCGAGGACGCCGAGCGCCATGCCGATGGGAAAATAACCGAGACAGATCGGCCAGGCGGCGGCGAGGCCGTCGCGGAGAACTCCGGAACGGCCTTCGTGGGTTTGGTTGTACTGGGTTGATGTCATGTAAGTTGCAAGAATTAAAAGGCTTTATCCGGGTTGCGGGTGGCGGCGGATCACTTTGAAGTGGAGTTTTTTTTCGAAAAATTCCAACCTGTCATTTTCGTGCCTGTGCCCATCTGGTGCCCACGCGGTGCCCGTCAGTTTCTTCCTTCCTCATGAATTGCCGCCTGGCCAACTTGGGCACCTTTCAAATATCAATTCCATCAATCCTCAACGTATTCGATCAGGTCTGCCACGGAGCATTTGAAATAACGGCACAGCTTTTCGAGATTCGCTGTAGTTGTATCCGTTGAACGGTGGTTGGCAAGGCGTGACAGGGTGGAAATGTGAATACCGGTAATTGCCGATATTTCACTGAGACTTATCCGTCGACCTTCCGCCGTTTCCTTGTCAGCAATCAGGCGTTTCAGGTGAATTTTCAGCATCGCGATCTCCCTCCATTTTGTTCAATGTATCGTATGTCGGCGTCCCTGTCATCAAAATGATGTCTCTCTCGCCTTGTTTTTTATTTCAAGTCAAAAAAAGGGCAGTATGGAATTTTTTTTGAAAATAAATCAAAAAAAGTCTTGACCGATCGGTTTTTTGAAATATAATCAAAAGCAAAGATCCGCAGTCAATAAAGGAGGTCGCCATGGAACAGAAAACCTACCTCACCACCGAGCAGTTGGCCGAGAAACTCTGTTACGACGCACGCTATATCCGGACCAGCCTGAAAGACTCCATTTTTATTGAGGGCGTTCACTACATCCGGTTTTTCGGTCGGCGGAGAGTCTATTACATCTGGGAAGCGATCGAGCGGGACATGGTGAAGGCATCCATGGAAGAAGGACTGGCGATCCCCATGGCGAACGGCAGGGTTTGTCATGGGTAGCCTCAGGCAGAGGAATGGTCTGCTCTTTTTCGATTTCCGCTACCAGGGCGTTCGTTGCCGGGAACAGACAACACTTCCTGATACACCCGGCAATCGCAGAAAGCTAGAGCCGATCCTCGCCCGTATCGAGCAGTCCATAAAGCTGGGGACCTTCAAATATGCTGATTTTTTTCCGGGTTCCCCGCGGGCCGAAGTTTTTCGTGATGATCCCGCAGTTGACAAGCGCAGGACGGTTTTGGACAACTCTCCGGCAGGGCTGCAAGGCAGAGATATCCCGAATTTCAAAACATTCGCGTTGACCTGGTATGAGGAAAACGAAATTCGCTGGCGGCGGTCGTATCGGAAAATGATGCTGCGAACGATGGAACTCCATCTTTATCCCCGGTTTGGCGAATATCAGGTCAATGAGATCGACCGGAGCATGATCCTGAAATTCAGGAGCTGGCTTGGCAGAGAACAGCCGGACGGCAAGGTGCTTTCGCCAGTGCGGATCAACCACATCATGACCCCGTTGAAAATGATTTTGAGCGAAGCGAGTGAACGGTTCGGGTTCTCCAACCCGGCAGTAAACATCAAGGCTCTCAAGGTTCCAAGAAGCGATGTTCATCCATTCTCGCTCGATGAGGTCAAGCTCTTTCTGGCAAACGTGAGGGCCGATTTTCGCGACTACTATACGGTCAGGTTCTTTACGGGGTTGAGAACAGGGGAAATCGATGGACTGCAATGGAAATATGTCGACTTCGACAACCGGTTGATTCTGGTTCGCGAGACCATCGTTGACGGTGTCCTGGATATTACAAAAACGCCGGGGTCGGTGCGGGAGGTCTGGATGTCGACCCCGGTTTTCGAAGCTCTCAAGAATCAGTTCCAGGCTACGGGAAAGGCGAATCGTTTTGTTTTCTGCAATCGGAAAGGTAATCCGTTGAGACATCGGGACATTACCAAACGGGTCTGGTATCCGACTCTGGCAAGGCTTGGCCTTGAACGGAGAACCCCTTACCAGACAAGGCATACGGCAGCAACTCTCTGGCTCGGGGCCGGTGAGAATCCTGAGTGGATCGCCAAGCAGATGGGACATGCCACGACGCATATGCTGTTCACGGTCTACTCGCGATTCGTGCCCAACCTGACCCGGAAAGACGGATCGGCTTTTGAGCGATTGATGATTTCGGCTATGAAAGGGGATGACGATGCAACAGATTCGAGAGCTTGTTGAACGGGGCAGGGGGTTGGTTCAGGGGCTGTACCGCCTGCGGAACCCTGAATGGCGAACGACCCGTCAGGGGCGTACTTACCTCGCTATGGAACTGGAGGACATGAGCGGGCGGATTCCGGCTTATGGCTGGAATTTCGAGGCGGGTCAGAAAGGGTTTCCCACTGACCTGGCCTGTGTCAATGTGACCGGAATCCTGCGACGCCGCAGGGATGGTGTTGCCATGGATGTCAACCATATCGAAACCGTTCTTGATCGCCTTGGGGACGTGGTGCGCCTGATCCCCGAGAGTTTCTGTCCCACCCCTTGGCGCCTTTTCTATCTCGATGCCTGGGTGGCTCGATTGAGCATTCCGGCCCTGCGGCAGTTCGTTCTGAATGTTCTGGGTGATGACAGCCTTGCCTTCTTGTTTGTCTCGGTCCCTGCGAGTTTGAAGCATCATCACAACCACCCCAGTGGACTGCTTCAACACAGTCTGGAATGTGTGCAGCTGGTTTCCCACTTCCGGCAGTTTTCCCGTGAACAGCTGGAGCTGGGCATGGTGGCGGCCCTGTTCCACGATATCGGCAAAGTGCTGACCCTGACCCGCGAGATGCAGCGCACCAGCCTTGGTCGTACCGTCGATCACGACAAGCTGACCCTGGAGGTGCTGGCACCGCATCTGCAATGGCTTGACCGCCAGTGGCCGCAGGCTGGTACCGACCTGCGCTACCTGCTCACCTGGGGCAAGGGGAGGGGAGACGGGACGATTCCCCGGCTGACCGTGGCCGAGGCGGTGCGGACCGCGGACCGGATCAGTGCCGGGCTGGATGTCAAGGGAGCCTAGCATGCAGCCTGTGATCAACAAGGGCGCCCATTGAGCAGGCGCCCTTGTTTTCTAGCAGCTTGACGATGTCGCACCTGGGATTGTTCCCGTCTGAACTTCCGGATAAAATCTACAGAATGCTGAGCCTCTGAGAGGACGCCATGCCTGACTGCCATTCTGCTTTGCCCGACATCGACCTGCATGACGTTGAAAGCCGGTGCCGTCTGGCCAAGATGATCATGCGCCTGTTCGACCACTGGCGGCTGCCGGTGAGAGATCAGGCCGTGTTGCTGGGACTTTCACCGAAAAGCGGGACGACGATCGCCCGCTACCGTGCCGGACGCCCCTTTGCCGACCGGCAGGATCTGCTCGGACGCGCGGGACACTTGCTGGGGATTCACCAGGCACTGCGCAGTATTTTTCCGCACAATATCGAGTTGGCTTACCGGTGGGTGTCGCAACCGAATAAGCAGTTCGGCAATACTGCACCGATCGAGATCATGAAACAGGGGTACGAAGGGCTGCTCAGAATACGGCGCCATCTCGAACTCGAAGCACCGTAATTCCTTCCCGATATTTTCACCTGTTCAACGTCCTAACGCTTGCGGTCCCGGTAGATGGCCATGAGCATTGCTCCGGCCCAGTCCGCGACGGCCTCCGGGTCCTTGATGGCCTCTTCCGGCCCGTCGAACAGGCCGCCAGACGGTGCGGCCGCGAAATGCCTGCGCAGATAATCATTGAAGATGCGCAGGTCGCTCGTCAGGGTTTCGAGGGTGATGGTTCGCTGCTTTTCCAGTTCTTCCCTCATGTCTTGTCCGGGGTTTCCACTATGGTCTCGGGGAATTCCCAGTCGCGTCTCTGCTGCCACCGTATAGAAAAAGTGGTGTTGGACCGAGTCGAGGAGTTTCTCCAGCAGATGGAGGGGCACCTCGTCCCGGGAGACGAGGCGGGTGATGAGGTCGAGCCTGGCCGGCAGGCTGATGGAGGCAATGGAAGATGTCATGATGGCGATGACTGTGTCTGGCTGCTGGGGGGAGGGATGCGATCCGACTCAGCTGTAGACGCCGTGCTCGATCCGTCCCAGTTCATCCAGAACCGCCCTGATGCCGAAGGGCGTGTCGAGCAGGTTGAGCGGGGTCTGGCCGCGCAGCGCAGGGCAGGGACGTTTCAGCCAGGTTCGTGCTCTGGACTGGTCGGAAAAGACGTCCTCGGCACGGCTGATCACATCTGCCAGTTGCAGCACCCGGACCGAAAGTGATTTGTCCAATAGCTTGTTGGCTTTTTGGCGCTGCAGATCCCGGTCCGAGATCGACAGGAGCTCGGCCAACTCTGCCAATGGAATCTGCAGGGCACTTGCCAGATAGCCGAGTGTTTTTCCAGACAGGCCCTTCCGGGAGGATGCGACCAGCTCCGGCCAACCCTTTTCCAGCCTTTTCATGCCAGGAATCTCAGCAGGATCTTCGGCCATGATCGATCTCCTCCGACAACGCCAGTCGGCTGTGGATGCCCAGCCGAATCCGTGATGGTGCGTCGTTCAGTGCTTTTTCCGCTCCTGTCGCTCCACGATCTTGTCGTGGATAATGACAAAGACGCCAAAGGCGACCAGCACTAAGCCGGCAATGACCATGTAGCCCATAATCTCCTCCTCTCAAAGGATACTGCTCTGATTCCATACCCGCAAGAGAGCCAAGTTTATGTGCTATCGATACTGAGCATGCCAGAAGATTGTCTCCGTCTCGACTTCTGGATAGAATTTACAGACGCTGAGCTCTTGAGAGGTCGCTATGTCCGACTGCTATTTTGCTTTGCTCAACATTGACCAGAACAATATCAAACGTCGGCGCCGTTTGGTCAAGATGATCATGCGCCTGTTCGACCAAGGGGGGATGCCGACGAGAGAGCCGGCCGCGCTGCCAGGACTTTCACCAAAAAGCGGTACGACAAACGTCCGCTATCGTGCAGGACGACCTTTTGCCGACAGGAAGGATCTGCTCGGACGCATGGGGCACTTGTTGGGAGTTCACCAGTCGCTACGCAGGAGTTTCCCGCACGATATTGAGCTGGCCTACAGGTGGATTCGCAACGGAACAAGCGGTTCGACGGCATTGCCCACTCGAGGTTATGAAGAGAGGCTACGAAGGGTTGCTGGCCATTCGGTGCTACCTTGAGTTCGATTCCCCGTGACGGGGTTTTGCATCTCGGCCGTAGACTCGACGGTTTTTTTGCCTTGCAGGGTCCAGCACGAGACCGATAGAAGATCGGCCATTTCCTTCAGGGAGACATCCAGAGCCTTGGCCAGGTTGTTGATCGGTTTTACGGGCAACCCTTTTCTTGCTGTATTGATCAGGCCCGGCAATGTACATCCAATGCTTTGCGCCCCGAGGATTTCAGCCAGTCTCACCCCCATGGTCAATTTTGTCGTGGATGATAATGGCAATAGTGAACGTCAGGAAGAGCACCCGCAATGAATCGTGATATCCATATAATATACTCCATTGTTTTACTATATTGAGTGTGTTAGGTAAAAGTAATGGACTCCATTTTTTGTTGATTTAATTGTTTTACAATGACTGTTTATTTGGAAATATTAGTATGATTAATTTTTTTTGGAGTTCCGCAAAAGTCGCAGACAGTATCTTTTCTATAGTTATTTATTCCACATTTATGACATGACCAGTATTTGGATCTTGTTTGTTTAAATGATAACAATGTATTTGACTTAAAATTATTTTTTAAATATATGACAATGAAAATAATTGATGTTACAAATGGATGTAAGGTTGCGCCAATCATTGCTCTTGCTTGATAGGTGTCATCTCCGAGAATAAGTCCTGTGATTAATCCAAATATGAATCCACTAAATATTCCAGAAAGTAGACTAAATAAAATTCCAGCAAAAAAAGAATTGAATTTTGAATAAATGAATTTTGCTAAAAAATAGTCAACAATAATAGCAAACATGGTAAATTCTCTCCTTCATTTCAGTGATTGATCTTCAGTTTTTTTTCCGCACCAAGAGGCCCCTGTATTCTAGGTTCCTTGTCTCCAGTTCGTATTCAATTGCCAGCAATTCGGCCCTTCTGATCCATCCCAGCGTACAACCATCAATTCTATAGAAACCAGATGCGAAGAACAGGTTGTGACGCTTTTCCCCTCCCTGGTCTTGTGCGAACACTTCGAGTTCCGGAGCCGTGGGTGTTTCGATGATAAGGGCATGGTCCACCACTTCCCAGCTCGGGTTGCCCATCTCAATGCCGATCCAGCCGTAATCACCGCTAGCAATCGTCGAAGCGCTCCAAGAAGAGTTGTACGAGCGCCACTTGCGGCCATATTTCTCGACGATCCGGGCAAATTCCCGATCCCGGGAATCGGACGATGATTCGAACTGTTCCAGGACGGAGACCACCCGCCCCTCCAGAACCGTTCGCAAAAACCGCAACAGATCAGTGTGCGTGGTGTCGTGCCGGTCTGCCGAGTGATAGATATCCAGCCAGAGATGGAGCAGACTTCGCAGCTGGTTGCCGGTCGGTCGCGGAGTCGTGTCCAGCCGCGAAGTCAACGCCTTCGGGTACTTGCTGCTCCAGGCGGGGCGGGGATAGTCCACTCCGAAAGAGTCGGGGAGCCCTTGCGACTTCCGGGTGATGATCGGCCTGGCATTGGCGAGGACTCTTCTGGTCTGTGCGGCACACTCTTCCGGCGACATCGGTGGTTGCCGTGCAATGGCCTCACGGATTTTTCTCGACAATTCCATAGCCTCTCTGGATCTTCCTTTCTGCCTGACCACATCCTGTTTTTCATCAGGTTGCGGAACATCACGTGCCGACAAGGACGCATCCCCGTCCGTCTTTTCGTTCTGCCCGAACTGCTCCCTGATTTCCTGCCGAAGCTGTTCACGCCAGTTCCCCTCAGGTAACCGGGATGGGGCGGGCCTGGTGCGGCGTCCGTTGAAAACAATCAGGGTGCCTTTGCTGCCACCGTTCTTTTTTTCAGCCATGGGGCCTCCTCCGCTTTGTCGCAGTCAGGGGTCGATGATGGTGATGGCGTAGGTCTCATGATCGGGATCCTCATACGGCTTGGCGTACTGGACAATAAACCTGTCGCCGAGTTCCTGTTTCAACCGACGGGCCAGCAGCAAACCCCGCTCATGGTAGTGCTGCCAGGAAAACCGCCGTAAACCGGCATACAGTTCAAACTGCACCTGCCAGTCCGTAAAATCCTCTTCAAGTCGCTGAGAAACACCGTACTCATAGGGAAACCCCATGGCCGAGCAGCCAACAACTGTTCCGTAATGTGCCACCCCCGGAACCCCGTTATGCGAAATCGTGGCGTAGGGAGAACCATAATCCGGACAGATGATAATGATCGGTCGCAGCGTATCCCGAGTGAAGCGGCAAGGGTCGACGTTCTGCTCTACGCATAGCCGGTACAACATGAGAGCCAGGGCGAGGGTCGAGTCGACATCGCCGCCGAGGCTGATCGCCAGGGAGATTACGCCCTCCTCGTCACCGCCGTTCTGCAGGGCGTAGAGAGCGTGCACCACGGCAACGGGAGCCAGGGCGTTGTGTGGATGTTTTGCAGCGAAGGCCGCCGGTTCGAGATCGTACTGGGCCTCGCTGAAATAGGCGCGGATCAGCGGGGATCTGACATCCAGCTGCCCTCGCCCCTGGCAATAGTCGAGGTTGCTGAGCAAATCGTAAAGGAAGTGGCAGGCCAGCAGGGCGTCTTCGTGCGCGTGAGTCAGCTGGCAGAAGCCACGAATCAGCTGAGCCGGTTCAAGCCCGTTCTTGCGGGCGAGAGCGTAGACCGGCAGCACCAGGGCCAGGCAGCCGTTGCCGGCCGACCCCTTGTGTCCGGGACCGCGTTCGACCGAGATGCGAACCAGGGCGTTGTAGTTGAGCGTGGACGCTTTTTCCAGGGCAGAAACGGTGCGGAAATAATCCCGCCAGGTCCGCCCATAGCTGACCGCGGCCCGGTGACGGGTGTGGTAGCGTGCCCAGTCGAGGAAAAGTTTTTCCGTATCCGCTCCGACCTCGTATTGCCGGAAAAAGTTGAGAAAACACTCGACGATATCGCTTTCGTCGGTACCCCGCGCATTGTCCCCGGCACGGGCCAGAATTTCTTCACAGGACACTGGCCGGTAGCAGGCACTGTTGCTTTCCCAAGGGGCGCCCAGTCGGTCGCCGTGACAGTAGGCTTTCAGGGCGGAGTGGTCATCGAGGCGGAGCGGATCATGGGCTTTGATGCTTTCTGCAAAACTTTCAAAGCGGCGTGGGTCAAGATAGGCAACCTCGGCCGGACTTTGCTGCTCACCGCAACATGACGAACAGTCAGATCTGCGTCCTTTTCCCATGGTTCCTCCTTGTTGACAGGTTGTCGCGCAAATGGTGAACGGTTCAGTTCGGAGCCGGTATTTCGACAGGGGATGTCGATCGCCCTGCGCGATCCCAGTCCGGCAGATCCTGGAGCAGGGTGACGATCTTGTCCAGCTTCGTCAAACTGGCCGAGCCATACTCGTCAACAACTCGTTTCAGGGGATTGTCCTCAGGGCCGAGTCCCCATTTTTTCTGCCCAAGAGACCAGAGCTGTTCGAACACTGTGGGGAACCAGCCCTCGTCCAGTTCGTATTTCCTGGTCAGCCGTTTCAGATCATTCTCTTCCAGTTCCAGCAGGTGAATACCAGGGCTGACATGGTGCCTTCCGGTCGTTTTCCAGTCCGGATGAGTCCAGCGTACCCAGTAGGGTCTCAACGCGAGACAACCCCAGAATTCTCCTTCATCGGCGGGAACGCCGTCCGGTGCGTGGGCCAGCAGTCTGGCTGCGGAACGTAACAATTGATCCCGACGGAAAAACCCGACAACGCCAGGAAATGCGTAGGTCTGACCGCTTTCCGAATCGCCGTAGTCAAGTATCAGTCCCCATTTTCGCGACCAGGTAACACAGGAGACCGAGACGTGCCAGTCAAACCCGGGGGCTGAGCTGTACGACACCCCCACGGAAAAGAGGCCCCGGTTCTGAATAGCCTTCCCGGTCAGCAGAGCGTAGTCGTCCGTCGAAGGAAAATCGACGAACAGCCTGAGGGCGTTGGCAACACCAAATTCATAGATATGACCATGGCTGACGGCGTGTCTTTCCGCGTATCGTTCAACATCGTAGGTTCTCGACTTGATGTGTTTGAGAAACCTTCCGGCGGGGCGAAGCAGGGCGCAACCCAGCTTCAGATGGGCGAGAGATTCGCGATCCATCTTGTCGGCGATACCGAAATGAAAGCCACGACTGATCAGTACGGCGTCGTTGCCAGGGAGAATCTCAAGTTTGCCGCAAAACTCTCGATAGGCCGCAGTCAAGAGAGGGTCCGAAAACCGGGCTGTGTCCGGATCCGGCAGACCGAGAAGCTCAGTCGGAGTAGAATGGCGGGATGCTGTCATGCTGACCTCCTTTTCCCCCGGAGACAGAACGTCAGCCGGCCCCAGGGGGAAAGGCGGTTGACGCTTTAGCAGTATTTGTGGGTCGCCCTGCAAGTTGTCGATTAAATCGGCGATGCTTTGACGCAAAGTTTTCGCTGTTGTCGCTTAGTGTCTCCTTCGGTTGCTTTCGAACTGCCCGCTGCGGATGGCATGGTTCATCGCATCATCATAAGAATGTTTGCGGCAACTTCTGTTGGTGAATTTCAAGCTGTTTTCTTCATTGGAGTCATCTCGTTTCTTATTGAACTTGGTTATTGCCCGGTCTCGACAGGGTTTGCAGAGTGTCACGATTCCACGATTGGTTTTGAAAAACTGCCAGATCGGAGAGGAAACCTCATTGCAGGAAAAGCAGTTGCCTTTTGTGGGGAGCATTCGAGACTTCGAAGATTTCAAGGTTACTTTGAATGTTTTCAGGTTTTTCATATCGTTCCTCGCGTTCTGGCAGTCAGGTGAACTGCTTGTTCTGTTGTTTTTTTGCCTTATGCCTAAGTCTGTAGCAAAGATGCTGCCAAGTAATCAAGTTGTTGAGAATACATGATAAAACATGTGTGTGGCTAGTATATGGCATGTCGTTTCTGTAAAATATATTGTTATCATGTAATAAATTTTATATTCTGAGGTGGATTTTTCCCCGGGGAGAGGCCAATGAAGAAAATTTTGTTTGCTTGGGTCGGCATGCACGACATCAGGGCGGCGCGCGACGATAGGGTCGATGATCTTGGCCCGATCGCCAGGGTGGTGAGTGAGGTCGCCTACGACCGGCTCGTGCTGCTCAATAACTACGGCAAGGAAGAGAAGGTTCCCGATTACATCAAGTGGTTGCGGACGAAATGTTCGGCGGTGATTGAACTCATCGAAGTCAAGCTGCCGAGCCCCATCGATTTCGCCGCGATCTATGTTGCGGCGAAAAAGCAGGTCGAAAAAGTATTCAGGGAGGAGAAGGGCCGGGTGGCGCCCGTTTTCCACCTCAGTCCCGGCACGCCGGCGATGCAGGCGGTCTGGATCATGCTCGGCAAGGGTCCCTTTGTCGAAGCGGAACTGATCCAGTCATCCCGGGAGCAGGGAGTGCAGAGTGTCGAGATGCCCTTCGATATCTACGCGGAATATATTCCCGATATACAGGCCGGAGCGGATCGCCGATTGATGGTGCTGGCTAATGGGGACTCCCTTTACGATAAAAGTTTTGATTTACCTACGTCCACTCCTGGGCACGGCATCATCCATCAGTGCGCGGCCATGAAAATCCTGGTTGCACAGGCCGATCTGGTCGCCGGCCGTAATGTGCCGGTCCTGTTGGAGGGGGAGACGGGGACCGGCAAGGAGCTGTTTGCCCAGCATATTCATGCCGAAAGCCGCAGATCAAACAAGCCTTTTCTGCCGGTCAACTGCGGGGCGATTCCCAAAGACCTGTTCGAAGCGGAGTTCTTCGGCTACGCCAGGGGGGCTTTTTCCGGTGCCGTCAAGGACCATTCCGGCTATTTCGAACAGGCCGACGGCGGCACCCTGTTCCTGGATGAGTTGGGAGAGATGCCCCTCGACGCGCAGGTCAAGATCCTCAGGGTGTTGACTGACGGAGTTGTGCGGCGGATCGGCGATCCCCGGGAGCGCCAGGTCGATGTCCGCATCATCGCCGCGACCAACCGAGATCTCCTGGCCGAGGTTGCCGCGGGGCGCTTCCGGGCCGATCTCTTCTATCGGCTGGCAGTGGCGATGCTCAAGCTGCCCCCGCTACGGGAGCGCGAGGGGGATATCCATCTGCTGCTGGAACATATCCTCGGGCAGGTCAACCGTGAACTGGGCAAGGAGTCGGGCTACAAACAGAAGAAATTTTCCATAAACGCAAAAAATCTTATGAAACGGCATCTCTGGCCGGGCAACGCCCGGGAGATGCACAACACCATTCTGCGGATCTGTGTCTGGTGTCAGAACGAGGTGATCCAGGAGGAGGATGTGCGTCGCGCACTTCTGCCTGGCATCGCCGAGGATAAAGATGATATCTTGTCCAGGCCCCTGGGGGAGGGCTTCAATATCCAGGAATTACAAGCCTTTCTGACCTCCCACTACATTCGCCGGGCGCTTGATGAGGCCGGCGGCAACAAAAGCCGGGCGGCCGCGCTGCTGGGGCTGAAGAATTATCAGACGCTCAACAACTGGATGGAGAAGTACGGAGTCGAGATGTAGCTGGCATGACCGTTGCTCTAGTCCGGGAGCATGGACGCGGATATCATGAAATCTCAACTTTTCAACTCACTCGTTCAACGCGCTTTCAGAGGCGACCTTTGAGTTGACCTGAACAGGAGGGGAAATGCCTGAAAAACAAGATAGGATCACGTTCGAATTCCGCGACGAATACCAGCGAAGACCGATTGCCGAAAAGATTATCCGGCTTCTGGAATCTGGCGCAAAGGTGTCCCCATTGGTCATTGATGGCAGCTGGGGCTCCGGGAAGACCGAGTTCTGCAAAAAGCTCATCCATCTGATTGAAGATGGCGAGTCGTCCCTGCGACCGATCTATGTCGATGCCTTCAAGGCCGACCATGCTGATGAGCCTTTGATGACCCTGATGGCGGCGGTTCTGAACGCGCTGCCGGAAGCAGAGCGTGAGCCACTGATCAAAAAGGCGCTGCCCGCAATCAAGTTCGGCGTCAAAACCGCCCTGAAGGCCGGCACCAGCTGGCTGCTGAAACAGGACGCGGCCGATGTGGTCAAAGACTTCAAGGACGAGGTCAAAAAGGCCGGTGACGAACTGATCAACCACGCCGTCGAATCCGTGCTCAAAGACCACGTCGCAGCCGAGCAGAACATCACCGCCCTGCAAACCGCCCTGGCCGAGCTGGCCAAAGATGCCCCCATCGTTCTGTTCATCGACGAACTCGACCGCTGCCGCCCCGATTTTGCCGTCAATATGCTCGAGAACATCAAGCATGTCTTTGATGTAGACGGTGTTCAGTTCGTGCTGATCACTAACTTCGATCAACTCCGTTCCTCCATTAACCACTGCTACGGCAACGGCCTCGACGCCCAGCGTTACCTCGACAAATTCGTGCAGTTCAGCCTGAGTCTTTCAGATACCCATAAGCCGGGTGGGAACCAAGCGATTCTGGCCTCGACGACTCATTTCATAAATCTGGTTGGCAAAAGCGAATTGTTGGACAACACGGAGTTAAATGGCGAACGATCATCATTGCTGATTGGACTGATTGAAAAAAATCGCTTGTCGTTACGAGAAGTTGAGACTTTGGTTTTGTATCTAGAAATTTATCAGACTCTAACTAACAGAAAAGGTTTGTCGGGTGTTGGGACGTATGGATATTTCCTTCTCAGGGTCTTGGGTGTCTACCTGTATTGTTTCGAAAAAGATATGGCAAAGGCATTTGCTCGTGGGCAGGTGAAGGTTGGTGAGTTTGCATCTTCAATGGGGAGAGAACAACTTTTTGACCAGTGGAACGGTGACGAACCGACAACGATTGACCTTGTAGTAGCGCTGATAAGTTCTGAGAATGCCGCCTACGGCGATGACTTTTCCTTCAAAGATGATACTCAGCGTATTAATTGGCGTAAAGCGTTTCAGGCATACTGTGGGACAGAATATGCTGGTCACAGCGGCGGATTTACGAAAACTGTGGCTGGCGCTATTGAGACTATGAAACTGGCGGGGTGAGCAATCTAATATGATCCACCTTCAGACCAGCAAAACCTTCAACGACGACCTCGCCAAGGCGGGTTGCCTCCTACCACCACCTGAAGGGATCGAGAATACCTGGAACTGGCATGCCCACCGCATCACCCTGCTGCGGAAGAAGTGCGTCATCGTCATGGAGGAGGCCAGCCGCTACGCGCTGATCTTTGCCGGTCTGAAAAAGAACGACTTCGCCCATTTCGACCAGGTGCTCCGGTCGCGGATTGTGGCCGAGGCCAGTTGGCTGTGCGATCTGCCGCACCCCGGGTCCAATGAGCAGCTGATTGCGGCGGCCGAAGCGAAATGTTCCTCAGTTTCCTTCTCCCAGGGGCTTGACCGCAGCGTGCAGGCACATATCCGCCAGGTCGCCGACGAATTGGAATACCTCGTCAAGTACCGACTCGGCCACCTGCCCGAATCGGCAGAAGAAGAGTTCGCCCTGGGCTGCCAGCTCAACGACACCCTACGTAAGCGTGGCGGCGATAAGGACTATTTCTATCCGCTGAAAAAATGGCGGGCTTCGCTGCTTGCGCTACTGCCACAACAAACGGGGGCAACGGTGGTGAACCTGGCCGATTTCAGGAAGGGGCGGGGGCATGACGGATAAGGTTGTTTTCTATCAATCCATTGATGGAAAAGCTTCCCTCGATGTGCGTCTGGAGCAGGAGACTGTCTGGTTGAATCAGAAGCAGATGGCGGAGCTGCTGGATAAGGATACCGATACGATTGGCCTGCACATCCGCAACATCTACAAGGAGGGGGAACTCGAGCCGGAGGCAACTACCGAGGAATCCTCGGGGGGGGGCAAAAGGAGGGCGGGAGAAAAGTTCGGCGTAAGCTGAAATTCTATAACTTGGACGTCATCATCTCGGTCGGCTACCGGGTCAAATCAAAGCGTGGCACCCAGTTTCGACAGTGGGCGACTAGGGTTACGTGATCATTTGGTGCATGGCATACCCTCAACCAGGAACGGCTCGAAGAAAAAAAGAAAAGCTGGCCGAGATGCAGCAGGCGGTGGAACTGCTTTCCCGTACGTTGGAACGGCAACAACCGACAGCAAGCGCTTCATCGACAATGCCCTGGTGGCTCTGACCCTGTTGATTGCCGAGAGTAAGCTGGAAGAGAAGGACACCATTGTCAAGGTGGTGGTGAATCTGATTAATCGGTGTAATTGAATACAACCATGCTGGAGGGTGAAATGGCATTTACTACTATCACTGCCATTACCATTGAAAATTTCAAGACGATTTCTAAACCGGTACGTATTGAGCTCGCTCCGATCACCCTGCTCTTTGGATCCAATAGCGCCGGGAAAAGTACCATTATTCAAGCATTACATTATATGCGAGAGGTTCTTGAGCACGGGAATTTGGATGCAGACAATTCCTCCTGGGCGGGAGAATATTTGGATTTCGGTGGTTTTAAGTCGTTGGTGAATGGTCATGATCTTAATAAATCTATACGAATTAGGGTAGATTTTTTATGCGCTCCGACGTTTTTTAAGGTTTATCCGGCGTTTCCTTTTCCTGGTATAGATGGCGATCAAATCGAAGTATGCGATATTCGTACAGAATATTGGGATTCTTGGCTTACATTTTGTTATTTTTTTGAAATAGAGGTCTCTTGGAACTTTAAAAGTTCATCACCGTGCTTGAGTCGCGTATCAAGTGGGCTTTTTGATGAAAAAATTGCGGACATTGTCCGGGCCAGTAGCCCTGTCCACGTTGAAGGAGTGCAACCAAGTTTTGATGAATTTCTAAAATATGTCAATTTTGACCATGAAGTATTCTGTTCATGCGGAGACAGTTTTTTACAGGAACTTGTTGCAGGTTTGTTGCCTGATGATTTTTTGGCAGGGAAGAGCGATGTAGGCATTCCCGCCAGCTTATGTTGTAGTCCCCCTACTTTGTGGGCTGACAATCTAGCCTTCGATCCCGAGTTTGTCGAAAAGTTGATGCGAGACCGCAGTGAGGTCGAGCAGGCTGATGCCCTAAGAAAGATTCTCAAATTTGAAAGTTATCTTTCTCAACTCATAAAAGGCCCGGCAGATATCCTGCTTGAAGCTCTGCAGGGTATGGCCTATGTGGGGCCTATCCGAAAAACACCCGAACGTCACTTCGCCCCTCGCAAAACCAGCGACCCGGCACGATGGGCAACCGGTCTTGCGGCGTGGGACAAGCTTTTTTTGGCGGATCAGGAGTTCATCGATGAACTGAATCGATGGCTTGCTGAACCTGAAAGATTGGGGGCTGGTTACAAGGTTGAAGCCAGACGTTTTCGGGAAATCGATTCAAGCCACGAAATCTGGTCTCTTTTGGATTCGTCAGGAGAGGCCGATCTGGCCTCAATTATGAAAACAATTCAGAAGGACACCCCTGAAAAAAAGGAATTGTCTCTTTTGGATTTGAGGCGTAATTGCAATGTCCTCCCCCATGACATCGGTATTGGTATTTCCCAAATGATGCCGGTACTGATAGCCGCGTTAGATAAAAAGGTTGGTGTTGCCGTTATCGAGCAACCCGAACTTCACATCCACCCTGGCCTTCAATGTCGTCTGGCCGATTTATTTATTCTGTCTGCGTTGGGTAGTGCTTGTTCTCAGTCTCCAGGGCCTGATTACGGTCATACACAATTTCTGCTGGAGACTCATAGCGAACACCTTCTTCTTCGCCTGCTAAGAAGAATCCGCGAGACTACTGATGGAACTCTCCCTGATTGGCATTGTGGGCTGAAGCCAGAGAACCTGAGCATAAATTTCATTGATTTCCAAAATGGGAAACACAGTGTTCGCAGGTTGCAGGTTAGTGAGGATGGGGATTCCTCTGGCAACTGGCCGGAAGGTTTTTTTGAAGAGCGTGCGGAGGAGTTGTTCTGATGCTGAAGGAGTATGCCCTTGATCCGGAATGCTTGAAGGAGTGGTCCACTTTTCGCTATCTCATTGAAAATTTTGGAGTGTCACAGGGGCGCCTGATAGCGGAGTTTCCCCGCAAGTGGGTCAAGATGGCCTATGCCGCCTGTGGGTCATTTTCTTTTCGGCAGAAACAGTTAGCCGAGATCCAGTTGAAGCGTCTTAAGAAAGCAGGGTTGTGTAAGTCGAACCGACCGTATGACAGTGGGTGCAAGTGGTTGGAAAATGCCATCAGACAACAGGCTCATAACCCTTTTCATGCGATCGTTTCCTGTATATCAAATATTGAGGCTAAGGTTGTTGATGCTCATGAGCTGACCCAGGCTGAGCCGCTTTGGAGAACAGAAAAAGATCGCAAGATATTGCGTACGACAAAAGAACTTGGAGGAGCTGTCAGTAAACTGTTGCAGATCAGCGATCGTATTCTTTTTGTCGATAAGATGTTTGATCCTGAAACTGACAGGTGGAAGGAGTTGCTGCTGCATTTCATTGGAATTGCCTCGAGAGGCCGAGAGATTCCACCGACCTTTGAATATCACACAAAAATTGAGAATGAAGAGTATGGCAAACCAGAAGATGTGAGGACCAGGGATTTTCAACAGGTCTGCCAGCGGGAGCTCGTTGATAGACTGCCTGACGGGTGTCTCATCAAGATCGTTCGTTGGGATCAAAGGCATGGTGCAGACTTTTTTCATTCACGGTACATCCTGACCGAAAAGGGAGGGTTGCGAATCGACTGGGGGTTGGATGTAAGTAGAAAGGCTGGAGAAACGACAGATATTTCCCTTCTGGATGAAGACCTTTGGCGGGGATACTGGGCATGGTTCGCGAGAAGGGAAGGGCCGTTGGAGTTTGTTGATGAAGTTAAGGTTGTGCGTTGAAAAGATCGTAGCCTTGTGTGTTCCTCATAGAGAAGACTAGAAGCCGCTGGAGGGTGTCGTTATGGATGAAATCCAGGTTGGTGAGATTTATGAACTGGAGGGGCTTGGTGGAATAGAGATCACTGCGGTCGATGGCGACTACGTTGAGTTTGAAGAACCGGATGGGAGCCTGACCTCAATGTCACAAGAAGAATTTCTTGCCTTGATGGTGAGAGAGGAAGAGGGGGACAAATCGTTGACCTTGCCTTCTCCTTATGCTGAGGAAGAGCCCAAGGGGAAACTCCCTCTAATGGTTGGTGAGGAGTACACGAATCGCTATGGGCAACCCATCGACGATGAACCCCCATTTGGTGGTTCGACTGGGGAGGAGGGTAACTCAGAGGAGCCGTCTTTAGGTTCGTCCGAACAGAAAACGTCGGAGGGGTTTGCTTTCGATTCGCTCGAGTCTGTCCGGAAGAAACTCATTGATCTGAGCAATCGCAACAGCCTGCTGAATTACCGGCATCCCAAAGCAAGTTGTCTTCGCATTATAGACGAGTTGCCTAACCAGATCGTCGAACTGTTGAGGTCCGGGAAGGAATTCTCTTTTATCCCTGTGCCTGAACCCACCGAGGCGGAATTGATTCAGGCCGGCTATGTAGAGGTGGATCCTGTTACGGGACACAAGGAATATGATTGGCCGGACGCCGAAGAATGGGCAAGACATATCGGATTACACACCTCTTATGATCTCCCGGAACGAGAAACGGAGGAGTTGGGAGAGCAGAGGCACCAGGATTCCAGTCTGCAGACGCTGATGTATGCTCCGGAGTTGGAGGCACGTTGCCGCAGCATTCGAAGTAAAGCAGAAACGGCCATTGAGGAGAGTGGCGCGAATATCTTGTACTTAGTAATAGGATTCCTCGAATGGCGTGAAAGTCGTGACTCGGATGTGGTGCGCAGAGCACCTCTTTTCACCTTGCCGGTCAGGATGGAAAAGAAGGGGTTTGACAGAGGGAAATCGACTTTTCGCTACACCATTGCTCTGAAAGATGACGGGTTGCTGACGAACATCCCCTTGCGGGAAAAATTGGTGAACGATTTCGGGTTGAAGCTCCCAGAAATTGATGAAGATGTAACTCCTGAAGACTATTTCAAAAATATCTCGCAGACTATCCTACGCAGCAAACCACGGTGGACAGTTCGTCGCCAGGCTACCTTGGCATTGCTTAATTTCTCCAAGCAGGTCATGTACGAGGACCTGAATCCAGCGAGGTGGCCTGAAGGGGCCTCTCTTGAGGAACATCCGATTATCAGCCAGTTCTTTTCTTCTGCCGGGACCGAGTACTGCCCTGCCGATTTTGGCTATTCCCCCGAATACCCCATTGATGATCTCCCCGATGTGCACATCCAGTTCCCTTTGGTGTCTGAGGCGGACAGTTCACAACACAGTGCCCTGATAGATGCCCTTAAAGGCCACAATCTGGTTATTGAAGGACCTCCCGGTTCGGGTAAGTCGCAAACGATAACCAACCTGATTGCTGCATCTATCGCCAATGGGAAAAAGGTTTTGTTTGTCGCGGAAAAAATGGCTGCGCTTGAGGTTGTCAAGGATCGGATGGACAAGGTCGGCCTGGGGGATTTCTGCCTCGAACTTCATAGCCATAAAACACAGAAGGTGAAAATCCTTTCTGCCCTTGAGTCGAGAATCAATAATAGCCAATCATATCGTGACTTTGTGGAAATCGAGGCCGATATTGCACGTTTTGAAGATCTCAAAAACAAGCTGAAAAAGTATGTCGAGGTCGCCAACAGTCCCTGGCGGAATGCAGGTCTGACCATCCATGAAATTCTCAATAAGGCGACACGTTACAGGCTGCAACTGGGGATTGATCCGGATCGGATTTCGATCGACGGGGTCAGTGGTGAGAATTTGACACCCGTCCGGCAAAAGGAGCTCGCGGACAATCTGGAAATGTTCGTATTTGTTCACAATCAGCTCTCCGAGCAGTCCGCCACCGGGGAGATCGAGGATCATTACTGGTATGGGGTGCGCAATTCAGAGCTCCTTGGGCCCCAGGTCGAATCTCTTTGTGCGCTATTGAGGGACTGGACAGACAAGCTGGTTGCTCTCATCGAGTTCTGGGAGGAACAGGCGAAAGCGTTTTCTTTCCCTCCGGAAGTGCGAACGACCTTCGTTCAAATAGAGGAATACATCAACGGCTTGAGGGAATTGCCAGAGTTGGGTGGTGGCGAACCCCTGGAATGTCTGGAGGGCCTGTCGGAGGTTTTTGATGAACTGAAGGTGTTTAAGGCCGACTATCTGTGGATTCATGAACAGATCAAGTCTTTGCGTCCCAACATGAAGCAAAGAGCCATTGATGATCCCTTGTCGGCGCAAAAGATCGAGGAGGCTCTGAAAACCCTTTCTGAAATTGAATGTCTATCTGATTTGACCCTGGGTGACCTCAGTACGGATTACGATCTTTGTGAGCATCTTCTCGAAGTAGCGGGTAAACTGGCGGAGGGTTTCTTGAAAATCACGGGTAACCTTCCTCATGCCCTGCTACCCGTTTTTGAACTCTCCAAATCTGGGATCAGGGAGTTCCATACCTTCGTTTCGTTTCTGGCAAAGTTGCCTGCTGAACTTTGGCGAAACCGTGCGGCATTGTACGATGATGACGATCTGGATCCACTTCTTGAGCAACTTGCCTCAAAATTGAAGGCTCTGACGCCACTTCATAAAAAACTTTCCGAAATCTACGGCCTGCATCGGTTGCCGCCGTTTGAAGGCTTGGAGGAGGATTGGAACATTTTTTCCTCTGGAGGGTTCCTGCGAATTTTTTCATCCAAATGGCGGGCCGCCAAAAAGGCTTTGCTTGCATTGGCGGCTTCATCTCGGGTTGATAAGAAAGATGTCCTTAATCTGGTCCCCGATTTACTCGAGTACATCAAGGGGATTGACGATATTTCGGAACTGAATCGGACGGAGCCCTTGCTGGGGGATCTGTACAAAGGGGTTGATACCCCAGTGGACCGTATTCTTGCCCTGAGGAATTGGTACCGGGAAGTACGTGAAGAATACGGGCGTGGATTTGGCGATAGGGTTGCTATTGGCGACGCCTTGCTGAATCTGGATCGTAACCTCGCGATGAATATCCTGGAGTTTGCCAATTCTGAACTCGGGTCCTTGAGTGATGCTTTGCTGAAGGGATTGAAAAGGCTCAGTGGCCATTTTCCTGCCTGTCCAGGCCTGGGGGATGGCCACGGCCATTTGTTGGGGCAAGGTTCTCCGCTCATGGCACTTCAGGAGAAACTGAAGTCGGCGTTGCCTGTTTTTTCCGAAGCCATCGAGTCGTCCGATGCAAAATTGTCAACGATTATGTCGATGCATGCCGATTTGGAGCGACTTCTTGAAAGGAGAGGACAATGGAACCGTAGCTCTGTTAAAGCAATTTTTGATACGGCCGATTTCGAACTTACAGTCTTGACGAGCGGTTACTCTGAGGAGAAAGTGTCTCTCCTTTCCAACCTTGAGGCCATCATTGATGTTGTGAGTCGTGTGCCCATATTGAGATCCACAATTTTATCTTCTCCCACCCCCTCACGGTATCAAACTTTGAAGGACTCACTCAGCGAAATCGAGAGGAGACACCGGACCTGTGTTGAGGCGGAGAGGAAGTTCCAGGACTTAGGTGCGGTGGATGCCGAATCCTGGTACGGCTCTGATGTAAAGGACCTCGGGGGGGTCCTCGAAAAAAATTTAAATGCTTCAGGAAACCCAAGCTGGCTGGGAACTTGGTTGGATTATTTAAGAATCAGGAAACGAATCGCTGGCAAAGGGCTGCAAAAATTGATCGAGGGTTTGGAAGGGAAATGGTTTGCTCCCGATCAGGCCGGGGATGTCTTGCAACTTTGTCTCTGCCATCAGTTGTCAAAGGAAATTTTTCGGGAGAATGAGTTCCTGGCGGACTTCAGTGGAGTCGAGCAGAATGCGATTCGAAGGAAATTTAGAGACTACGACAGGAAGCTGCAGGAACTGCAACAGAAGAAGATTGCATACCGCGCTGCCGACGTTGCGGTCCCCGGAGGCCGAGCAACCGGACGCGTTGCAAATTTTTCGGAGCTTGCCCTCATCAGACATGAAATCGGTAAAAAGAAAAAGCATATAGCAATACGCAGCCTGTTGAAGCGGGCGCCCGAATCCATTCTGGCTCTCAAGCCGTGCTTCATGATGAGTCCGGTATCGGTCGCGCAATACCTGGAACCCGGCAAGTTTCAGTTTGACCTCGTTGTCATGGATGAGGCTTCACAGATAAGGCCCGAAGATGCGCTTGGTTCAATAGCTCGCGGTAAAAACCTGGTGGTTGTCGGAGATCCGAAGCAGTTGCCCCCGACCTCGTTCTTCCAAAAGGTTATTGATGAAGAGGAAGAAAATGAGACTGTCTCCCTCCAGGTCTCGGAAAGCATTCTTGACACCGTAACCCCGATGTTCAAAAACCGGCGTCTTCGCTGGCACTACCGATCTCGGCATGAGAGCCTGATTGATTTTTCCAACAAACATTTTTATGGTTCGGACCTGATTTTATTTCCTTCGCCTTTCCAGGAATCTGAAGACTTGGGCATCCGTTACAGGAGGGTTTCAAAAGGTCGGTTCAACAAAAGAAGGAACGTTGAAGAAGCCAAAAGGATCGTGAATGATCTAGTTCTACAACTGGTTGAACGACCGGGTGAGTCTGTCGGCGTTGTCGCCATGAATACCGAGCAGCGAGACGAGATTGAGCGCCAACTTGACCAGGCGTTAAAGGACGATGATCGTGCACGCACCTACTATGAGCAGAACCGGGGTTGTGAGGAACCACTGTTTATAAAAAATCTGGAGAATGTTCAGGGTGATGAACGGGACGTTATCTTTATTTCCATGACTTACGGGCCGGAGCAGATAGGTGGGCGAATCATGCAGCGGTTCGGACCGATTAACTCGGATGTAGGCTGGAGGCGCTTGAACGTTTTGTTTACGCGTTCAAAGAAAAGGATGCACGTCTATTCCTCAATGACATCAGGAGACATCCTTGTCGGGTCCGAATCCAGCAGAGGTGTCGCAGCTTTGCGAGCCTTTCTGGAATATTGTGAAACAGGCCATCTGCATCAAACTATTCATGCCGGCAAGGCTCCTGATAGCGATTTTGAAATCGCGGTTATGGATGCATTACGGCAGCATGGTTATGAATGTGTTCCGCAACTCGGGGTGGCCGGTTTCTATCTTGATCTGGCGGTCAGGGACCCTGGTAAACCCGGCCGGTTTTTGATGGGGATTGAATGTGATGGTGCCACCTACCATTCTGCTAAATCCACCCGAGACCGAGACCGTCTTCGCCAGGAAATCCTGGAAGGTCTTGGGTGGAGGATCGCCAGGATCTGGTCAACTGACTGGTTCAAAAACCCTCAAGCTTCATTGACGCCCATTATACGACAGTTGGAAAAACTCAAGTCTGATGTTTCACCGTCTGTCGGTTTTGAGGAAGGTGAATTATGTACGGCGCAGGAAAGTGGTTCGCATGATGAGTCTCTGGAAAATTTCGCAGGAGAAATGTTGCCTTCTGGGGGTGGAGAGTCTGATTTAGATCTTGAAAAAAGGCTGCTCGACTTCCACCAATCAGTCATAGAAAAAGAAAACCCGCATATTAAACCCGATCAGCGTTTACTGCGTCCCGCCATGTTGAAATCGTTGCTGTTTCATCTGCCCTCATCCAAGGGAGAGTTTCTCGAACTGATCCCCTCCAGTTTGAGGTTGGGAACCGCAGCGGAGGAAGGAAAGTTCATCGGTCCCGTATGTGAAATTATTGCGGATTATGGCTGAGATGGAAGCTATGGTGGAACCTGGTTGAATAAGTTTCATTTTTAAACCAGTAATGCAGGAAGGTCTAAATCCGATGGAGAAAATTTCTGATCTGTTCACAACAAAACTGACCATCGGTGTCACCGGTTTTTCCCGCTCGGGGAAAACCGTTTTTATCGGTGCTCTGGCGCAGGCGCTGGTCTGTGCCGATGCCTGGAAGCAGAAAACGGGGCAGGGACCTCTGGCGCAGTTCGGACCGCTTGAACGCGGTCAGTTTCGGGCGGCTCGTATCCGCGACGATGTTCATGCAGACACTCCCCAGTTCCCCTTTCGCCAGGTGCGTGACAGCCTGGCGACACACGATGCCGCCTGGCCGCAGGCGACGGAAGGAATCTCCCGCCTTGTTCTCGACCTCGATTACCACACAACCGGATTTTACAAGCGCATCAAAACACTCCGCATTGAGTTGATCGACTACCCCGGAGAGTGGCTGGTCGATCTCCCCATGCTTGAACAGTCCTACGCTGAGTGGTCGGAGCAGGCTCTGGCATTGGCTGGAACAGAGCTTCGCTCCTCCTGGAGCGAGCCCTTTTTCGCCCAGTTGGGGCGGCTTGGGACGGGGGAGAAGTTCGATGAAGAACAGGCCATCAAGTTGACCGGGTCCTGGGCGGGCTATTTGCAGCAGGCCGCTGATTACGGGCTGTCCCGCAATCAGCCTGGGCGTCTCCTGCGTCCCGGCGCATTGCGGAATTCTCCGGTCCTGCGACTCTTCCCGCTGCCGGAGGTCTGCCGTGACAGTCCCTTTGGCAAGGGGATGGAGAAGCGCTTCGAGGAGTACAAGAAGAAGATCATCAAGCCCTTCTTCCGTGAGCACTTCAAGCATATCGATCGCCAGATCGTGATGCTCGATCTGCTGCGGGTGCTGCAGCAGGGCAAGCAGGCCTTTGATGAAATGGTGGAGACCTTTCGCGAGGTGCTGCCGGTATTTCACTATGGCAGAAAAAATCTGATTCCCTGGCTGGGCGGCACGAAGATCAGTCGACTGCTGTTTGCCGCCACCAAGGGAGACCACGTCACCCGTGGCGATCGGGCCAACCTGGAGCAGATGGTGAGACGTATGCTGTCGCTGGTCGATGACAGAAATGAATTACGCAGCCAGGTGGCTGATTACGAGGTGATGACCCTGGCTTCGGTGCGGGCGACCGAGGACCGGATGACGGTGAAAGCCCCCAAAAGGGAAATCCTCTACGGCCGTCCCGCCGGCGAAGGGAAGGCGAGCCAGTGGGATCCGGGTGGTTTGCCGCTCGATATGCCGCCGGATTGGGCAACAGTATTTTTCGAGTTTTACCGTTTTGAGCCACCGCCGATGGCCGAAGCCCTCAGCGAGGGGTATCCGGCCATCAATCTCGGTAAGGCTCTTGATTATCTCATCGGGGAGGATTTGAAGTGAACGATCAGATTAGAAGGCCCGGTGCCGTTCAGGAAGAGGCGGAGCCGCTTGAAGGAACGGGTACCTCCTCTGCGGCGGAAGTCCATCCCCCCTCGCCGCCAAGGAGCCCCGGGGAGGTCAAAGACAAAAGCGAGGTCATGGCCGAGCCCGAAACCTCTCAGGAGGATTCCGCTGACCTGTTCGGCCTGCCGGAGATGGCTCAGAGTTCTCCCTGGAAGCTGGTCGGATGGGTTTTGGTGGCTACGGTTCTGGTGTGGCTTCTCACCGAGGTTGCGGTCTCTCTGGTCCGAGCTTATCAGGAGCAGACAGTCTGGCTTCTGTTGCCGATGGCCTTCCTTTCCGTGTGCCTAGTGGTCCTTCTGGTCTGGGCCGCCTGGCGTGAGATACGGGCGATTCGCAGTATCGATTTTCTGGCCGAACGCGAAGAGAAAATCAAGCAATGTGTGCATGAGGCAGACCTTCGAAGACTTAAACAGGTCCTGGCACCGACCCTGGACAAAATGCGGCGGAGAACCCCGACCCTCATTCGTGATTTTGAGGCGGCTGTTGCTTCCCGGGAGAAGCCGGAGGATTACCTGCAGCAGTTCGATAACTTGGTTCTCACCAGGCTGGACGAGGAGGTTCGGCAGGTTATCCGCAAGTCCACCATGTCTGGGGCCCTCGGGGTCGCGGTTGCCCCGCATCCGGCCCTCGACGCTTTCATCGTCGTCTGGCGCGCCAAACGGATGATCTGTGCAATCGGTGAAATTTACGGTCTGCAACCGACTGGTTTTTCAGCTTTGAGGCTGATCAAGCACGCCCTGACCAGCGCCATGGTCGCCGCGACGGTGCAGAAAATGGGCGAGCTGTCCATCGACAAGTTTGGTGACCGTATGCCGGCTCTTCATGTTTTCAAGCCGGTCGCAGAGGCAACGACTACAGCGGTGCGGCTCTATCGGTTGGGTAAAGTGACCCAGCAGGCATGTCGGCCGGTGCCTCTGGAGTCAAAGCTGTGATTTATTGTTCTGTAGAGAGGGGGCCGTTTTGAAATTTCGTATCTTTTTAAGGGGATTGAAAAACTTCGTTCTTTGCTTGTTGCTGATTGGGGTTTCCGCACTTTTCTTCAATGGACTGCGTGAGGCCTACCTTGAAGAACAGGCAATTGCCGAGTTGGAACTCATCCCCGATCACAATTATGTTCCCGACATCGAAAAATTGGTGTCAGAGCGGAAGCTGGACGAGGCTCTGGCCATGGCACGTTTTGTCACCAGTCATCCGGATATGCCGGGGCAGCAGGATGCGGCGCGGCTGGAGAAGGAGATCGTTGCCGAAAAGAAATCTTACTGGGGCAAGGCTAAGCGGGCGGCATCCGGTTTCGTGACTGGTGAGGGGGGGGCCGGCGAAGAGGTTGCCGGAGCTATCGCCTCTGACCTGGTGTTGTGGGGGGATGTTCGGGACCTCTCCAAACAAGCCTGGTACAAGGCTTCCGGTCAGGAGACGGACCCGGTTCTGGCGGCCCTTGCCGGAATTGGCCTTCTGACCGAGGTTGTCGATGCTGCCGACTGGGCGCCGGCGGTACTCAAAGCCTTCCGGAAAGTTGGTGCCCTCTCGCGGAAATTTATTGACTATCTCGTCACGGTCTGCAGGAAGTCGATCAAGGCCAGAAAGCTGGAAAAGGGGTTGGGTGGTGTTTTTGTCCATCTCAAAATCCTTGGTCAAAAGTTGGGGTTGAGCCGCACTGCGGCGGTTTTCAAGCATGTAGACGATCCGGAAGATTTGGCCGCCCTGGCCCGGGTTGCGAAAAAGAGTCCCGATGCCGCCTATCTGACAGTTCGCAATGGTGGCAAGAGCGGGGTCGAAGTTGCCAGGGAGATCGGCAGCTCGGACGTAGCCGTAGAGTCCATGGAAAAAGCGGCACAAAAAGGTCCGAAAGGATTGGCCTGGCTGAGAAAAGGCGGGAAGGGTCGGAAATATGTCCTGAAAACCCGCTGGACGGCGCGCCTGTTGAAGAACCTCTGGCTGTACCGGGTACAGATGCTGCTGAAGATGCTCGCCAAAGCTTTTCCCGCACTTTGCTGGGCGTTGGCATTTATGTGCCTTGCCTTCTCAGGACTTTTTTTCTATCGAGGTTGGCGGCAGTGGAATAGGGCTTACGTAAGAACCTGATTTCCACTATCAAGTGTCCAGGCGTTGAAAGGAAGCATGATGGAACAAGTATCGAAAGTTCTTGCCAACACCACAACGGTTGAATCTCCATCGGGCCTCCGGTCAATCAATCTCTGCCTCGGTGATATCTGCTCCTCAGACGATGAAGTCGTTGCCATCTCAAGCCATGCTGATCCTTTCAACTCGTTGACCGGGATGGTTGTAAGTTCCTTCATTGCTCGATTGAATGTCGACTTTAAGATCCTTTATCCTCTGCTCACCCTCCCAGGACACTCCTCCGTCGGTACCTTTCAAGTGGCAAGCCCCCTAGGGAAATTCCCTGGGAAGGCACTGTTTGTCGTGCGGGTTCCTGGTGTGGAAACCATAAGGGATTTTGCCGTAGATCCTCTGGAGGTCTATGACGATGTGGTCTGGACACTTTTTGGTTCTCTTGCGGCCCTCGAGCAGAAAGACGTGGTCTTCTCCAGCCTGGCATTGCCTCTCCTTGCCGGGCGGCGAGGCTACCCGGGACAGAAGATTATGGAGATACTCCTGAAGCGTGCTACGACCTGGCTCAAAACATCCCGCAACATGAAAGATGTCAATTTCTATCTCTATGAAGAATCCTCTCTCGGGAACTGGAACGAAGCGATGAACCAGGCCTTGGGCCGCAAGGCCATCGACTCGGCGAAGGGCAGCGTCGTTCAGGCATTAAGGGAAGAGATCCTTGTGTTGTTGAAAGGGTGTTCCAAGTTCAATCAGGGAGAAATGGCTGCCCATATTGCGCCGATACTGACAGCCTTGCAGGACAAGAAGATCTACCTGCAGCTGGTTTCAACCCTGGGGCGCAAGCTGGTCGAGGTAATTGTCGGCCGGATCATTTCTGAGCGCTCGCTTGTGAATAAAGGACAACTTGTCCATAACATCACCATGCTGAACTACGAGCAGGTGGTTGCCCCCTGGATCACAAGCCACTTCCATGCATTGCGGGTGTTTGGCAATGAAGCTGTACACGCAAAGAACGAGGTCAGATATAAACCTAAGGAGCTGCGGGATGAGGATCTGGTTGCGGTGCTGACAAGCCTGAGAAGTGTGGTGCAGTTTTATGCGGAGTGGTGAAATCAGGGACTTGGTCCAAATAGTTTTTTTGCGTCAGGTTATGGCTGGCGTTAGCCACATAAGGAAGAGAAAAATGAAAAATACAATACACATCGCGCTGGCAATTGTTTTAATCTCGACTGTTTTTTTACAAACCGTTTTCGCTCAAGGGGCGGGGCTAGAGTGGGACTTATTAAATCAGGAGGTCCTTAAGCTATACCAGGAAGGAAACTACGACAAAGCTATTCTTGTTGCTGAACACGCACTCAAGATAGCGAAAGAAAATGTTGGTCCCGACCATCCCGATGCGGCCAAGAGCCTGAACAACCTAGCCTTCCTCTATTACACCCAAGGCCACTACGCCAAGGCCGAGCCGCTCTATAAGCGTTCGCTGTCGATTAAGGAAAAAACCCTTGGTCCCGACCATCCCGGTGTGGCCAAGAGCCTGAACAACCTAGCCGAACTTTATCGAGTCCAAGGTCGCTACGCCAAGGCCGAGGCGCTCTACAAGCGCTCGCTGGCGATTATAGAAAAAGCCCTTGGCCCCGACCATCCCGATGTGGCCAAGAGCCTAAACAACCTAGCCGAACTTTATCGAGTCCAAGGTCGCTACGCCAAGGCCGAGGCGCTCTACAAGCGCTCGCTGGCGATTATAGAAAAAGCCCTTGGCCCCGACCATCCCGATGTGGCCAAGAGCCTAAACAACCTAGCCGAACTTTATCGAGTCCAAGGTCGCTACGCCAAGGCCGAGGCGCTCTACAAGCGCTCGCTGGCGATTAAGGAAAAAGCTCTTGGCCCCGACCATCCCGGTGTGGCCAAGAGCCTGAACAACCTGGCCCTCCTCTACTACGCCCAAGGCCACTATGCCAAGGCTGAGCCACTCTACAAGCGCTCGCTGGCGATTATGGAAAAAGCCCTTGGCCCCGACCATCCCGATGTGGCCAAGAGCCTGAACAACCTGGCCTTCCTCTATTACACCCAAGGCCACTACGCCAAGGCCGAGTCGCTCTATAAGCATTCGCTGGCGATTAAGGAGAAAGCCCTTGGTCCCGACCATCCCGGTGTGGCCAAGAGTCTTGAAAATTTGGCTGCTTTATATCGAGCAACCGATAGAACAAGAGAAGCACAGCAGTTAGAAAATCGTGCTGCAAAAATACGAAACATTAAGCGGTAGTAATTGGTTGGCAACAGAGTTCTGCGCATGTTCCAGGAACCGGCCAGCCGCGTCACCAACGGCGCTACGAAAGAAGCTTGAGAACACTCTTGATTTTGTCTCGATCCAGATCCCCGGCATTAGTAAATTCGCTGAATAGGTAACTGATGGCTTTTCCCTTGTCGCTGTGGCTTAAGGAAGCTCCACTGCACTGCAGCTCTTCTTCAAGCGCAGTGACAGTATCGGCCAGCAGTTGCATATCGTATTTTTCTCCCCCTCCCGCCAGGAACCAATCGACCGTCTTGTTTGTCTCTCTTGATGCCTGGATTAGATATTTGTAGGGGACGGACTCCGTCTTTTTCCATTTCCAGAGCACTCCCCTTTTTATATTCATCTTTTCCGTGAGTTCACCTTCGTTTTTGGCCTGGTAGGCATCGAGTAAGCGCATGATGACGGTAGCTGCTCCAACACCGGCAGCGACCGTCCCTGCAACGGCCGGAAGCACCGGAGCCGTCACGCAGGCCGCCAAGACCAGGTGTGAAAATGCCTTTCTGGAACGATCTTCCAGGGTTCTTTTAGGAGGGGTGTCGCCCAGCCCCAGAACCTCTGGGTCGATTCCAAATTCATGCACCGCTAGTTTTAAAAGAGTTTTTGTCGGCTCACAGCGTTTCTTTTCAATCGCAGAAACCTGCTGGGCGCTGATGCCTAAAATGTCTCCCCACTCTCCCTGGGTCATGCCGAGGGTTTGCCGGGTCGCTATGAGTATGTCTCGAGGGTCAGTCATTATTATATCAATAAAAAAAAGAAAAAAGGTTGAAATGGTATCCTGATTATCTCATAATATCCAAAATACATGACCCTGGGCAAGGTTTTATGCCTAGGCCTCCAATAGAGCAGTCAGCCGGGGGACAAGATGGACGATGCAAGCATCTATATCTCTTTGGATTTGGGCGAGGGGAAAAGCCCCCGGGCCATTGCGGGTCTAGGAAAGGCTCTCCTCAATGGATTCGAACAAATTGTTGAAAACCTGCCTATTGCCGCCGAGTCGATGGTGTCACCAGGGGCCGATGTCCTTGAAGCAAAAAGTGGTGTGACAAAGCTCATCATCCTGATGAACGAATTCCGTGCTATCCCTGTCGATCCTCGTAAAAGAATATTTGACAGTGCAGCGGCCAGTGAATTTGTCATTAAAATGTTAAATTGTTACGTTAAGCATCTTCACGTGTCTTTGAAGTTGATGGAAATAGATCCAGAAGATTTTGATCCGTTGCTTGATGAAGTTGGTGAGAAGTTGTTGGACGCTATTGAGCAGTTTTTTTTAAATATAGGAAAGTATATAAATCAAGTTCCGATCAAAATATCAACTAAAGAAAATATTTTTCAAATTCCTGGCCCAGCAGACCCTTTCTGGAAAAAAATCATGATAAGCAAGCCTCGCATGGATTTGGCTGCTTTAGAGGAGCTTGCAGATGTAATGGAAGTTAGCTTGCGCAAGGTCGACGCAACCAATAAGAACTGCTGGACAGGAACCGTCAGTGAAGATAAGATTTGGAAACTCAAATTCTCTGAAAAAGCCCTTGATACTCAACTTGCGGCCATTTCACAGACTACGCTTGAGGTTTCGGGAGCCTTTTGGCAGGATGAATTTTGGATTTTTAAGATCTTGGATATTCAGTACCCCGAGGGGATAGATGTTGATTTGTCAGAGGCCGCTCAGCTTGTTTTGGAGTTAGAGCAGTAAGTGTTGGAACGGTATGGGGCTTTTTTAATCTGAAAATCCACAAGCGCCAGCACAAATCGCCAGCCGCCTGAAGCAATGGCTACTCGGCCCCCTCTTACACTTTGTCGTTCCTGTATGACTTTTAGAACCACCAACCCTTTGCCCGGGCCGAAATCCTTTTGTTTGACCTGTTCCTTGGGGATCCCAAGGGCCTCACTCCAAGTTTCAATGATCCTGTCTCTCTCCTCCACTGTTTGTGATCTGGAAATACGATAATGGGCCGCAAGGCGAATGCCTGAGAGATTCACCATCTCAAAAAGTTTCCTCAATTCACGTGCGTGCTCGATATTTCTGGAGACTAGCCCGCCGTGACTCACATCGTAAAGTTCAGCGAATACAGGAATAACTCTTCTCGCAAACATCATGCGACGACTTTTCAGGCCTTTCAGTCTTTCGTACATCAATTTAGCCATGGTCGCATCAGTTCCGGAGGGTGGTGACATAAGATATGAGTTGTTTTGAGCCGCCTTGAGGTAATCGCCAAGAGCCATTGCCCAGGGAGGCAGCCAGAAAATATCCTCAGCAGTTTTCTCATGCATGATCGGCGTGGGTGTGATGCTGTCCAATTTCAGTTTCCACTGACTCCCCCAACGTTGAACCTTGTTGTGGAGTTGGTTCTGGAATATTGCCGAACGAGAAGGATTCTCGCGTTTGCACTTGAAAACGCCTTGTTTGGAAAGCCCTGCAAGTTGGCCCAACGCCTTGTTTGTTAGCTTTGGCAGGCAAATGTCCTGTCGTTTGAATACGGCAAGGAGCCAGTCGGTCAGGTGAATGTAACTACGGAAACTCATCCCGTACTCAGCGTGGCCAAGGAGCATGGCAATGGCGTGAAGTTTTCGTACCCCTTGCTGCTGGTTGTTGAGCAGGTCTTGTGCGAGCCTGGTACAGGCGTCGAGGCTGAACGACTCGTCCCGGAGTCCCGCCGGAAGGTTCTTTACGTTTAGATCTTTCGGCCAGACAAGTTTTAGCAGAGTGAACGTAGCAAAGGCATGACGGAACGAATGGAATGAGAGAGTTGTATCTCTCGTGACGGAGCGCAGGGCATGCACAACCGGGTCGAACAGGCGATGGGGCGGGATCAGACTGTCTCCGGTCTCCGGATGCTGGAGAAGTGGTTGGGTGTGGTCCAGTTCCTCGCGCTGCCGTTTCTTCAGCCAGTTGCTGACAATTGTCAGTTCATCTTCAGGAAGCAGAGCGTAAAGGGGAATACGCCGGTTGCCAGTGACTGATTTCGGGTCGCGAAAGCGGCCCGGTCTGATCCGGATCTCGGCCCGCACCAGGTCCTTGATGTCTGCAATCTGCAAACCGTGGATCTCGCTTCGCCTGAGACCGCAGCGGAATGCCAGGATAAGAACTACAAGGTAGATTTCTTCCCAGCGTCCCCGTCGGGAGCGATCAAAACCGAAGGATTTAAGGAGAACGCGGTACTCAGCGAAGGTGATGATGTTGGCCTTGACGCGTTTCGATGGCAGGCCGTGGCAAGCGAATATCTCATCGAAATCGACCTCGCTGATGTCGCCAAATTTGGCCGTTAGAAATCCATGGAACTGTTGCAGTCGCTCTGCCGTGCGGATCTTCTGGGCGGTGGTGTGCGGGTAGGAAAGAACGGTTTCGTAGAGGATTTCGAATTCAAGTCCGGTGAGGTCACGCAGCTCATCCGTGTCGATATTTTCCAGTACTCCGGTGGAGATGAGGGATAAATAGGTCGCGATTGAAGAAGGGGCGAGGGGTGAACCTTTCCGCAGTTCGAGGGGAGAGCTCGCCTTTTCGCAAAGACTGATACCCCATTCGAGGAGGAGGCGTGCCGCGGGCGTGAGATAGGGACAGCCGTGTCTGAGCACCGAATTGATGGCTTTGAGGGTTTTCGCGGTGGTGATTTTCTCCCAAGGGGACTGGTTGCTTTTTGAAAGTCCTGCAATGGCGCGGGCTGATTGACTGCGGTGTCTGATGAAGGACGTCAAACCGTCGATCAAGCGGATTGATTTTTCGACGTTCGCAGACGGTTGGGTCTCTTCTGCAACTCTTTTGTGTTTTCGCTGGCGGGCTGTTGTGTGCGGCAAGAAGGTCAACTCTTCGCGCGGTACCTCGCCGGTGAAAAACCTCTGCAGCGAACCTGGCGGCAGGGATGTGCAGGGAAGGTGCCCGGACTGATATTCGACGAGAAAACCGGGCAGGACATCGATGTCGCGGCTGGAGGCTATCTCGGATAGAGAGTGTACCAAATGTTTGCCTGGAGGTTTTTTCCAGCCAATGTATTCAACTGCGGCCTTGAGGAGTGCTTCCGGGAACTTGCTTTTTGCTTTTTCATGTTCGTCTGGAAAGTGCTGGCGCCAGTTAAGCATCAGCAGTTCGGTGACCGGGTCCGCAATCCAGGTCCGGTTGAGATTCCAGCTTGTCATGCGGTGCGAGCGTTTTCGTTTGGGTGCGTCCTGTGGACGCCACTCCAGGTGGAGCCACAGCCAGTCGTCCCATATGTTGGGGGGGTTGGCCAAAGAGCGCAGCCATGCGTTCAGCCAGCGTTTCTGATGGAGTCCGCCGTAAAGAATCGCGGATAGCAGAAGAAGGCCGATGCGCTGGGTTGTGGAACTCCCTTCCCAGAGAGACTCCAGTCGGCTTAGGAATAAATCTTCTATTCTTTGGAACTCTTGAGCAGTTTCGACCGAGTCAGGGGTATATAGAGAAGGGGTGTCGCGGATATTGTGGTGATGGTCGGGGATTGGAACGTCCCAGCCCAGGGATCTTATCCCGGTAGTGAAACCGTCCGCCAGAATATTCATGGCTTTTCGAAACTGGCGGGGAAGTTCCCTCTTTATCGCTGCTTCGATTGTGGAAAATTCATTTTCCGAGATTGCCTGCTCTCGCTGCCCATCCCATATCGCGGGGGCTCGCTCGGTAAGGACTTTTTCGATAACTGCCCAGAGGTGCTTGTGGCCAGTTTTTCCTTTGCCAGGTTTGGGGGCTGATTTTTGATACAGACTCTTCCAGGGGGGCTTCATTAATCCCTCCCGAGACCGCGGACACTCGTCCATCCATCTTCTGTCATAAGGGTTATGAGAAAGTCTTCCATTGTTCTCTGGTAGTCCGAAGGGTTAAAGGCCGATGATTTTGACCATGGAGCCTGGCCTGCTTCTGCATGGCCAAGAAGGGCATCGACCGACTCGACCGGACAGCCGGCTTCCAGGAGATTCGATCGCAAATAGGGACGGGGCCAGTTGCCACGCACCTGGTAGCCAGTGATCTGGAAAATCTCGTTCCGTAAATCCTTAGGAGCCAGGAGGTGGGCATTCAGGTTGTCTGCAAGTGTAATATGTCTGGTTGAGTCGCCAGGAAGGTGACGGCCGAATGCTTTGATAAGTGTGGGCGATTTTGGGACGAGTTCGTTGTAAAGCAGGCGAACATGTTCAACCAGAAATTGTATCTGTTTCATCACGAAGGGAGGCAGCCAGGCGCGCCGGCTCGTAGAGTAGCTCCCCCCATCCTTGTCGCAGATGACGGCGAATGAGGTTGCGGCATTGATGCGCTGCCACGGCAGGGCGCAGTCTTTGACCGCACGCATGGCAACCGCCATGTTGATCATGCTTGATGAATAGGTGAGAAAGGTGCGGTGAAACTGTGGCAGCGTTGTCGGGTCTTCCAGGTACGCCTGGTAATCGTCTTCAATGCGGTTTTTCAGTTTTCCGATTATGTCTCTCACCACCTCTCTTCGTAACCGAAACGGTGTACCGAGATAGGTGCTTTGCTCCTCTTGTGTCGGATGGAATTTGAAGTTGGTGGGCGGGTCGCACGAGAGCCAGATGGCCTCAATCTGGCGGACTGCGTCGAGGTACTTTGCCTGCAGTGAGGCGACGGTAAAACTGCTGTAATGAAGCACGATGTCGGTCCGCTCTTCATGCTCGGAATCATCCGAAGAGTCTTGCTCTGGGGCCTTGGGGGCAGTCATTTCACCCAGTGCCAGTTGGGCCTGAGCCCTGTCCGAGCTGGGCAGTCGTTCGATCTGGAACGCCAGGTAGCGACTCAGGTTTGTAAGTGTGATTTCCGTGTCGTGCGTTTTTTTTAGTGTGCCGAGAAACTGTTGGCAGGCCGCCTTGGCTTGTGAAGGGGATAGTGTAAACATCTGTTGGGGCCCGTCCTGCCCGGAGAGCCGTTCCTCGACATAAGGGGAAAGTGTTTCGGATGTATGTAATGTGAGCGGAAGCCTGATCCATTTAATGGTTCGACAATATTGATGAAGGGTCTCCACGGCGGGAGGCATGATCGTTGGTCCAGGGGAAGGGAGATACCAGTACTTCTCTTCTTCATCCCAACAAAGGAACGCCTGGCCCCTGCCCACGTGAAGGGGACGGGTACGGGTGATGATGAAGTTTGTTGTTTCCTGCAAGGTGTTCCCGGTCAGCAATATGGCCAGGAGGAGCGCCTTGATTTCAGTGTCGGTTGGCGAGCGTGAGTCCTCGGATTTGCCGAGGAGAGAGTCAAGGAGAACGTAGAGATCGTTTTGGCTGATCTCGTTGAGGTCGATTGGGAGTCTTGCATTTCGCCTGATGATGGCGTTGCGTTTTCCTTTGGCCCTCTGCCTGCTCTTTTCAAGTTCAAATCTGTTGATGCGGTTTTTTCTGCGTTTGTTACCTCTTGCACTGGGCGCACGGGGCGGAAATTCCTCTGTCGGTTCAGTTGTCTCGATTTCATCTTCGCCCTCAGGGATGTCGTCCTTGGGGAGATGTCTTTCCCGGGGTTTCTTTATTTCAAGTGAAACTCGAAAAAATTGAAGCAGTTTGGGGAAGGATGGAATCTTGATGTCCGGTGAAAGTCCCTCGAGGAAGTGTAAATATTCCTTTGTTGGAATCGGTTCGGCGGGAAGCTGTAGCAGGGAATCAAGATATTGAAGTTCTGAAAGTTCCCTGATTGCGCGGCAGGCACCCTCAATAGTCGATTCACCAATTCGATGGTGCCTCCTGTCTCTTTGGAGGTGGCAGGTCAGGAATTGTGCAAGTAGAACCCGGTATCTACTATGAGAGTTCGGCGTGGGGTCTTTGGGCTTGTGCCCAAGGGCAGAATAAACCGGACATTTTTCATATATACCCTCCAGGTTGGAGTCAAGTGCCCTGGGGAAATTCGTGTAATAGGTATCCAGTTTCTGTTTGGAGGTGTTTGACAGGTTGGGGGCTTCTTCGACGATACGTTTCAGTAATTTGAGAACGGGTTGGCTGAATTGGCCGTCGGGAATTTTTACTGTGAGTGGAAGTATAGAGGAAAGATTCGCCAAAACATAGACAAGGCCGTGCAGGAGATCTGGGTTCTGAAAAAGCCATAAAAAAATCTGGAATTCTTTGGCCGAAATGCTTGTGGTCCTCTCCAGCCTTCTGATGAAACTTCGGGTTGTAGGAGAGAATTGTGGCCTCATGTTTTCTGCCTGTGTTTTTGCAGGGTGCGTTCCGCAATTTTGAGGCGTCGCGAGATGGTCCGTTGTGATTTGCCAAACAATGGGATGAGGTTTTCCAGGTTGAATCTCTTGACAAGGCTGAACGCTGACGGGATAGGCGAGGCTACGGAACCCTGCACCAGGTTGAGGATCTCAATTTGACGAGCGAAGGAAATGACGTCCTCAAGGGATGTTTTGGTCGGCAATACCCCTACTTGAATTTTGGTGTATTCAAGGCTGTTATTGCAGCACGCGCAGTATGTCCGCAATCCTGCAATTGCCATTTTTTTCCAGGTAAAGATAGGGTGGCTGTGGGCCAATAAGATGGCCGCCTCCGGGCTGAGCAGGTGCCCATCAGTGGTGACTGACGGAAGCTGATATCGAATTGAGGATAGGTCGAGCTTGTCCAGGTACTCGGCTGGAGGAGGGAGGATGTCGTCAAGGCGAATCTGAGTGTATGAGATCAGAATGGCCATGCATCAGCATAGCCCAAAACAGCCTAGTGTGCAAACATCAGTTCGTAGATTACTTTACTCTGTGCCCATCTTGATAAAAACAAAAATAAAAAATGCCTTTGTCATTGAGGCTGGAAAGGCTTTGCTAGGTCAGTTTTTATGCGGTTTTTGTCAGATATTGTGGGTAGGTGATTCGGGGGAGCACGAGGCAGATCGGCCAGGCGGCGGTGAGGCCGTCGCGGAGGACTGAATGATGTTGTTCAGCCGGCATGACAGGTCTCCCGTTCCCTGATTCGCTGGCCTTTGCCCGCCAGGATCACACCGCCGAGAATCAGTCCGCCGCCGGAAAAGAGCGCCGGGGTGACTGGTTCATTAAGGGCCAGGACACCGGTGACGACACCGACCAGCGGCAACAGGTAGAGCAGGTTGTTGACCGCGCTGGGACCGAGATTCGGGACCGCGCGGTTCCAGAAGTCGTAGCCGACAACCGAGCAGATGACGGTCAGGTAGGCGAAACCGAGCCAGGCGCCGCTGTTCGGAAAGGTCCAGGGCGTCCGGGCCAGTTCCCAGGCCATGCCGGGCAGCAGGGTGAGGGCGCCGTAGAACATGATCTGCCGGGTGAGCAGCAGGCCGGGATAGCGTCCGGCGAACCGGTTCACCCCGAAGGTATAGGCGATCCAGCTGGCAACGGCCCCCAGCATCAGCAGATCTCCTTCGGGGTCGGCGACACCGTCCTGCTGTCCGACCAGGAGAGCCACACCGGTCAGTGCCAGTACTGTCCCGAGCCAGGTGGCGGCGGTCGGCAACCGTCTTTTCTGCAGGGCGGTGACGATTTCGGTGCCGAGGGGGATCAGGGCGATCAGCAGGGCGCCATGGGAGGCGGAGGTCAGTTTCAGACCGTGGTTCTCGAAGCCGAAATAGAGGGTGATGCCGGCCAGGGCCAGGCCGCAGATGGCAACGTGGTGCTTCAGCGGCATCCGACGCGCGCCGAAGCGGCCGCGGGTCAGGGGCCAGAGCAGCAGGGCGCCGAACAAGTGCCGCAGGCAGGCAAGAGTCAGCGGCGGGATCTGCTGCACCGTCTCCCGGATAACCGCGTAGGATATCCCCCAGACCAGGACGCAGAACAGCGCCATGGCCAGGGGGATCAACTTGTTGTTGGTGGTGTGCGGCATGGTTTGGGGGTGGCGAAGGGGTTGATATGAGGGGCGGCTAAAGGCCAAGGGCCAAGGGCCAAGGGCCAAGGGCCAAGGGCTAAAGGGCTAAAGGGCTAAAGGGCTAAAGGGCTAAAGGGCTAAAGGGCTAAAGGGCTAAAGGGCTAAAGGGCTAAAGGGCTAAAGGCCAGGGGCTGAAGATTTCTGCCTTCTTGCTGTTCCTTTGACCTTCAGCCCTTGGCCTTTGGCCGCTTTTTTCTCTTACAATATCTGGCTCAGAAAGAGCTGGGTGCGCTCATGCTGCGGGTTGCTGAAGATCTGTTCGGGGGTGCCTTCTTCGACCAGTTTGCCGGCATCCATGAACAGCACCCGGTCGGCGACCTCGCGGGCGAAACCCATCTCGTGGGTGACCACGACCATGGTCATTCCCTCTTTGGCCAGTTGTTTCATGACGTCAAGCACCTCGCCGACCATTTCCGGGTCGAGGGCGCTGGTCGGTTCGTCGAACAGCATCACCTTCGGGTCCATGGCCAGGGCGCGGGCGATAGCGACGCGCTGCTGCTGACCGCCGGAGAGGCGACTGGGGTACTCGGACTCCTTCTCGCCGATACCGACCTTGACCAGCAGCTGGCGGGCTT
Source organism: Geothermobacter hydrogeniphilus (assembly GCF_002093115.1). Lineage (NCBI taxonomy): Bacteria > Pseudomonadati > Thermodesulfobacteriota > Desulfuromonadia > Desulfuromonadales > Geothermobacteraceae > Geothermobacter > Geothermobacter hydrogeniphilus. The sequence continues at coordinate 100,809 of NZ_NAAD01000009.1, forward strand.
TTTCCTCCGCTTCTTTCAGCGTCCGTTTGCGGACGATTTTCTGCGCCAGGGTGATGTTGTGCAGCACCGTCTTGTGGGGGAAGAGGTTGAACTGCTGGAAGACCATGCCGACTTCGCGGCGGACCTTGTTGATATCTGTTTTCTTGTCCGCCAGATCGACACCGTCGATGACGATATGGCCGTCACTGAACTGTTCCAGTCCATTCAGGCAGCGCAGGAAAGTCGATTTTCCCGATCCCGAAGGGCCGATGATGACCACCACTTCGCCGGGGGCGATTTCGGCACTGACACCGTCGACGGCGCGGACCACCTGCCCGCGGCCGGTGAATATCTTGGTAACGTTGCTGGCTTTAATCACTGATCGCGAGCCTCCGTTCCATCCAGGCGATCACCTGGGACAAGACCCCTGTGAGAATCAGGTAGAGGGCCGCAACCGTGAACCAGATTTCAAAGGTGGCGAAGGTGGAGGTGATGACCTCGCGACCGCTCTTGGTCAGGTCAGTGATGGCGATGACCGAGACCAGCGAGGAGTCCTTGATCAGGCTGATAAACTGTCCGGCCAGCGGCGGCAGGGTGCGTTTGAAAGCCTGCGGCAGGACGATGTGGATCATGTTCTGGGTCGCGGTCATGCCGAGCGAGCGGGCCGCCTCGGTCTGTCCCTTGGGGATTGACTGGATACCGGCGCGGATGATTTCGGCGACATAGGCGCCGGCGAAGATGGCCAGGGCGGCGATGCCGGCGACGATCCGGTCGAGGTTCAGGACGGTGCCGACAAAAAAGTAGAAGATGAAGATCTGCACCAGCAACGGAGTGCCGCGTACCAGTTCGACGTAGGTAACCGCCAGTCCACGCAGGGTTGCGTTGCGGGAAATGCGGCAGAGACCGGTAATCAGCCCGAGGACCATGCCGATGATGCCGGCGAAGAAGGAGATCCAGAGGGTGGTCCAGAGTCCGAGGGTGAGCGGTCCCAGCCGCCACTGGTGGGTCGCGCCGAGAGTGTCGCCTTCGAACAGCAGATCATCCTCGCTGACCTCGACGGTATCGGCGTCGACAGTGACGCGGTCCTTTTCTCCGGCATCGCCGATCAGTTCGATGACGGCGGTTTCGCCCTGCCTGGTGATTTTGCCGACCCGACCGTCAAAGGGAGCCTTGTGCAACTCTTCGTTATTGTAAACGAAATATTGCGGCACCCGGTTCCAGCGCCAGGTGTAGTCGATTTTCAGAGTGGCGCCATAAAGGCCGGCGGCCATCCCGAAGAGGATGACCGCCAGCAGCAGTTTGGCGCGCCAGGTTTTATTATCCGGGTTCACCTTGGGTCCTTTACTGCAGTTCCCGCATCCATTTCTTGCCCTTGATCCACTTGTTGTAGATCTTGTCGTAGGTGCCGTCGTTTTTCACCTGGTTGAGGAAGTTGTTGAGCCAGTTGAGGAAGTCAGGGTCGCTCTTGCGCACGCCCCAGGCCAGCGGCTCGTAGGTGAAGGGTTTGTCGAGGAATTCAAGTTTGCCTTCGCCTTTCTGGGCGTTGGCGACGACGCAGAAGGGAAGGTCGTAGACGAAGGCGTCGGCCTTGCCGTTGACGACATCAATAACACCTTCCTGCTCGGTTTCAAAGGAGATGTAGGTCGCCTTGGGGATCAGGCGCTTGACCGCCTGCTCGCCGGTGGTTCCCAGTTTGGAAATGACCTTGTATTTCGGGTTGTTGAGATCCTTGTAGGATTTGATGATGCCGGAGAGTTCCTTGCGGATCAGGATGGTCTGGCCGACAACGATGTAGGGGTTGGCGAAGTTGATGCTCAGATTACGCTGTTGGGTGACGGTCATGCCGGACATGATGATATCGAACTTCTTGGTCATCAGGGCGGGGATGATGCCGTCCCAGGCGGTGCTGACCAACTCCAGCTTGACGCCCATCGCTTTTGCCATGCGCTTGGCCATGTCGACATCGAAGCCGATGATCTGGCCTTTCTTGTTGGTCATTTCAAAGGGCATATAGGCCGGTTCGAGACCGACCCTGAGAGTGCCGCGTTTCTGGATATCGTCGAGAGCACCGGCACTGGCGATCAGCGGCAGGGCCAGAAAAAGCAGTGTCAGGATACCGGCAAACAGTTTTTTCATTGTTTCCTCCTTGAAAGAATGGGTCATGGGGTGAGTATTCTCAATAAGATTTACCTTCGTCAAGCAGTTCCTTGATATGCATGCGGATGTCGCAACGGGGGCATTTGGGCAGGTCGTCACAGGGCAGGTAGGCAATCTCGGTATAACGGCATCTCGGGCAACTAACCTCAATGGGTTCCTTTTGGCCTCGCTCCATGATAGACTCCCCCGGTTTTTTCTGTTTTGTGAAACAACAATTTGGCCGTAATGAAGGAGCTTATAGCACAGCCCGGGAAAAAGCATCAAGAATTTCCCGGATGCGCGTGACTTGATGCGCGTGACTTCAGTTCCGGCGATTGACCCTTGGCCCTGTGATTCCATGACTCCTGTGGTAGAAACAAACGGACCGGTTTCCCGGCCGCTGGCTGAATTCCTGCTGGTCACGGTCACCCTTTTCTGGGGGGGCACCTTTCCTCTGGTAAAGATGGCTCTGGACGAGATTCCGGTGATGGCCTTCCTCTGGATTCGGTTCGCCCTCGCCGCGCTTCTGCTGGCGGTTTTCGCCGGGCGCGGCTGGAAGAGTCTTGACCGGCGCGGTGTCGGATTGGGGATTGCCCTGGGCGTGTTGCTGTTTCTTTCCTACCTGTTTCAGACCCTCGGGCTGGAGCGGACCAGTTCCAGCAATACCGGATTCCTGACCGGATTGAACGTAGTCTGGGTACCGCTGCTGGCCGGTCCCCTGTTGCGCAAGGCCCCCGCGCCGGGAGCCCGGGTCGGCGTCGGCATGGCGCTGGTCGGGTTGCTGCTGCTGACCTGGCAGTGGCCCTGGCGTTTCAATCCCGGTGACGCCCTGGTCTTTATCGCCTCGGTTTTTATCGCTCTGCATATTCTCGGCCTCGATGCCTGGACGGCGGGGTATGATGGGCGGGCGCTGGCCTGTGTGCAGATTACGACCATGGCGGTTCTCAGCCTTGGCGGCAACCTGGTTTTCGAGCCGCTTCTCTGGCCGCATCACTGGAGTGGTCTGCTTCTTGCGTCATTATTTATCTGTGCCGTGCTGGCGACGGTCTACGCGTTCTGGATCATGACCGCTTTTCAGCGCCTGACGACGCCGACCCGTGCCGCCCTGATCTACACCCTCGAACCGGTCTGGGCGGCCCTCTTTTCGATCCTGTTGCTGGGGGAGCGTCTTTCGGTCCTGAACTGGGTCGGCGGCGCCTGCATTATCCTGGGGATGGTTTTTGCTGAACTTGCTCCGTTGACGGGGAAAAGCAAACCCTGTTCTGGAAGCGTCGGCTGATGGTGAATATTGGCCTCTATGGGTCGAAATTGGTCAATTTTGCGGGGTAATTGACTGAGTTTGGGCATATTAAAAATATTTTTACTGCAAATCGACGCTTTTAGCTTGACGGCCTTTATGGTTTTTTCTTATACGAAATAGAATTGTGTCTTACTCAACTGCCATTCCGGCGAACTTGTGCAACAAAAAGAGGAGGAGAATCGATGCGTACCCTGAAAGTTCTGGCCACGGCCGCCCTGGTGGCTGCCCTTGCAGTCCCGGCCTTTGCGGCCGACACCATCAAGATCGGCGTCGCCGGTCCCCACACCGGTGACCTCGCCCCCTACGGCATCCCGACCAAGGAAGCCGCGCTCATGGTTGCCGAGCAGGTCAATGCCGCCGGCGGCATTCTCGGCAAGAAGGTTGAAGTTCTGCCGATGGATGACCAGTGCAAGCCTGAGATTGCCACCAATGCGGCGACCAAGCTGGTTTCCGAAGGCGTGAGCATGGTGATCGGCCATGTCTGCTCCGGGGCCACCAAGGCCGCCATGGGCATCTACAAGGAGGCCGGCGTGATCGCCATTTCGCCGTCGGCCACCAATCCGCCGCTGACCCAGAGCGGTGACTACCCCAACTTCTTCCGCACCATTGCTTCGGATGATATGCAGGGCAAGCTGGCGGCCGATTTCGTGACCGGCAAGCTGGGCGCCAAGAAGATCGCCATCATTCATGACAAGGGTGACTACGGCAAGGGTTTTGCCGATTTTGCCAAGAAGTTCATCGAAGAGGGCGGCAAGGCCAAGGTGGTGATGTACGAAGGCATTACCCCGGGCGCCATGGACTACTCGGCGGTTATCCAGAAGGTTCGTCGCGAGGGGGCCGACGCGGTCATCTTCGGCGGCTACCATCCGGAAGCGTCCAAGCTGGTTTCCCAGCTTAAGAAGAAGCATGTCAAGGCCGCTTTCCTCGGCCCCGACGGCATCAAGGGTGATGGTTTCCTCGAGATCGCCGGCAAGAAGGCCGAGGGCGTCTACGCCACCGGTCCGATGGATGTCACCAAGTACGCTGACAACCAGAAGGCCCGTGCCGCCTACCAGAAGAAGTACGGCAAGGAGCCGGGGACCTTTTTCGACCAGGGCTATGCTGCCATGGAGGCTGCTCTGAACGCCATCAAGGTTGCCGGCGGGACCGATTACGCCAAAGTCGAGAAGGCGTTGCGCAGCAGCTATGTCGAGACGGCCGTCGGCAAGATCAAGTTTGACAACAAGGGGGATGCCGTCGGTGTCGGCTTCTCCGTTTACCAGGTCCAGAACGGCAAGTTTGTCGAGCAGTAGGCCGATCTGGCGAACAAACCCGCAGCGGGGGACAGGCAGCGCAGCTCCTGTCCCCCGTCGTTTGTCCTTCATAAAGCAGATTTCTCACAACGGCTGAAACACGATGGATTATTTTCTCGAACTGGTCTGCAGCGGCCTGGTCCGCGGCAGCATCTATGCTCTGATCGCCCTCGGCTATACCATGGTCTACGGCATCATCCAGCTGATCAACTTCGCCCATGGCGAAATCTACATGATCGGCGCTTTTGTTGCCCTGATCGTTTCCGGGGTGTTGACCATTTACGGCTTCTCCGGGGTCTCGATCCTGGTGCTGGCGGCTCTGATCGCCGCCATCTATGCCGCTGCCTACGGTTATACCCTGGAGAAGATCGCCTACCGGCCGCTGCGTACCGCGCCGCGCCTCTCGCCCCTGATCAGCGCCATCGGCGCCTCGCTGTTCCTGCAGAACTATGTGCTGCTGGCGCAGACGCCCGATTATCTACCGTTTCCGGAGCTGATCCCTGAATTCGCCTTCATGGACCCGATTGCCCAGCGCACCGGGCTGGGATCCGCCGAGCTGGTGATCCTGGTGACCAGCGCCGTGACCATGATCGGTCTGACGGTCCTTATCAAATACACCCGTATCGGCAAGGCGATGCGGGCCACCCAGCAGGACATGACCATGGCTCGGCTGGTCGGCGTCAATGTCGACCGGGTGATCTCGATGACCTTCGTCATCGGCTCGGTGCTGGCCGCCATCGGCGGGGTGCTGGTTGGTTCTTCTATCGGCCAGATCAATTTCTACATCGGCTTCATGGCCGGGGTTAAGGCCTTCACCGCCGCGGTGCTGGGCGGCATCGGCAATATCCCCGGGGCCGCCCTCGGCGGCCTGGTGCTGGGGCTGGCCGAGTCGCTGGCAGCCGGTTACGTGTCGAGCGCCTACGAGGATGTCTTCGCCTTCGGGGTGCTGGTTATCATTCTGATTCTGCGCCCGGAGGGCCTGCTTGGCAAGGCCGTCAAGCAGAAGGTCTGACGGGAGGGATCGAGAATCATGTTGAAAAATATCAAACAATCGTTGCTGATTGCCGCCTGGTTCGTTTTCCTGACCTTTCCGCTGATGGTGGTCAAGGTCAATACCCTCAAACATCTGGTCGAGTGGCGCTGGCTGAATATGCTCTGGGTCGCGCTCGGCGCCTTTTTCCTGAGTTTTGTCTGGCGTTGGGCCATGGAGCGCAAGCAGTTGCGCAGCAGGGCCGATGAGGAAAGCGGCGGTGATGACGGTACCGGCCTCGGTCATCGTCTGCTGCATGACCCCAAGCTGTTCCGGCCTGCCCTGGGCGGTCTGGCCGCCGCGGCGTTGCTGTTCCCCTGGGTGCTCGACGTCTACCAGGTCAACATCATGGTGCTGGCGCTGATTTTCGTCGTCCTCGGCCTCGGTCTCAATATCACCGTCGGCCTTGCCGGTCTGCTCGATCTCGGTTATGTCGCCTTTTTTGCCGTCGGCGCCTATTCCTATGCGCTGATCAACCAGTATTACGGCCTCGGCTTCTGGGCCTGTCTGCCGGTCGGCGGTATTATTGGTGCTTTTCTCGGGGTGGTGCTCGGCTTTCCGATTCTGCGTCTGCGCGGTGATTACCTGGCCATCGTCACCCTCGGTTTCGGCTCGATCGCCAAGATCGTGATCGAAAACTGGGAAGATTTCACCAACGGTGCCAAGGGCGTTGCCAATATTCCCCGTCCGGGATTGTTCGGGATGGAGATGAATATCGGTGCGGCCACAATCTACACTTACTACCTGATGCTGTTGATGGTGCTGTTCACCATCTTCGTCACCAACCGGCTCAAGGATTCACGTATCGGTCGGGCCTGGATGGCGTTGCGCGAGGATGAGATCGCCTGCGTGGCGATGGGGGTCGATATGGCCCGCACCAAGCTCTCGGCCTATGCCTTCGGAGCCTTCTGGGCGGGAGCGGTCGGTGTCATCTTTGCCGCCCGCAATACCTACATTAATCCCAACAGCTTCACGTTCATGGAATCGGCTATCGTCCTTTCCATTGTCGTGCTGGGTGGTATGGGGTCGATTGTCGGCGTGATCATTGCCGCGCTGGTACTGATCCTGATGCCGGAGTATCTGCGCGCCTTTGCCGATTACCGGATGCTGGTGTTCGGTGCGGTGATGGTGCTGATGATGATCTTCCGTCCCCAGGGGCTGATTGCCAATGTCCGGAAAACCTACGTCCACCGCAAGCCTGCGGCGGAGGAGAGCAATGGCTGAAACTGCAGAAAAACTTCTCGAAGTTCGTGAGTTGACAATGGATTTCGGCGGCTTGCGGGCCGTCGACAGCGTCACCCTTGAAGTCGCCGCTGGAGAGATCGTCGCCCTGATTGGTCCCAACGGTGCTGGCAAAACCACTTTCTTCAATTGTGTCACCGGGATCTACAAACCGACTCGTGGTGAAATCCTGGTCAACCCCCCGGGGCGGAAGAAGCAGAAGATCAACGGCTACAAGCCGAATCGGGTGACCGGTATCGGTATGGCGCGGACCTTCCAGAACATTCGTCTGTTCCAGAACATGACGGTGCTGGAGAATGTCATGATCGGCCGTCATTGCCGGACCACCACCAGTATCGTCGGCGCTATTTTGCGGGGGCCCGCGACCAAGCGCCAGGAGCGGGAGACGATCGATCGCAGTTATGAACTGCTGGAGAAGGTCGGTCTGGTCGAGTTCGCCGACGAATTCGCCAAGAACCTTCCCTACGGTGCTCAGCGACGGCTGGAGATCGCCCGGGCGATGGCGACCGACCCGTTCCTGTTGCTGCTTGACGAACCGGCCGCGGGAATGAACCCGCAGGAAACCAGGGAACTTGACGAACTGATCGTCAAGATCAGCAAAGATGAAGAGATTTCCATCCTGTTGATCGAACACGACATGAAACTGGTGATGAATATCTCTGATCGGATCTACGTCATGGAGTACGGCAAGAAGATCGCCAAGGGATCTCCCCAGGAGATCCGCAGCAATCCGAAGGTCATCGAGGCCTACCTCGGAGAGGGAGGTGACGATGCTTAAGGTTAAGAATATCAATACTTTCTACGGCAATATCCAGGCCCTAAAGGGGGTCAGTCTTGAGGTTCATGAAGGTGAGATCGTCACCCTGATCGGTGCCAACGGCGCCGGCAAGACCACCACCCTGATGTCCCTCAGCGGCATCGTTCCGCCGCGTAGCGGCGACATTGAGTTTCAGGGCCGGTCGATCCGGGGACTCTCCGGCGACAAGCTGGTCGAGATGGGCATCATCCAGGTTCCGGAAGGACGGCGGATTTTTCCCAACATGACGGTGGTTGAAAACCTTGAAATGGGTGCCTATCTGCGCACCAACAAGCTGCTGATCAAGCAGGATATGAATATGGTCATGGATCTCTTTCCGATCCTTGCCCAGCGTCGCAGCCAGGTCGGCGGCACTCTCTCCGGCGGTGAACAGCAGATGCTGGCGATTTCCCGGGCCCTGATGGCGCGGCCGCGGCTGTTGCTGCTTGACGAGCCGTCCCTGGGGCTGGCGCCGATCATTATCCAGCAGATTTTTGACATCATCCGCAAGATCAACAAGGAGAACAACACTACGATTTTCCTTGTCGAGCAGAACGCCAACCAGGCGTTGAAGCTCGCCGATCGCGGCTACGTGATGGAGAATGGTGCCATCTCGCTGGCTGACAGTGCTGCCAACCTGCTGGCCAACGAAGAAGTGAAAACCGCTTATCTGGGTATTTGATCCACCAACGTATGAGTATGATCAAAGTTAAATGGTGAATCCGGTGGGCGCGAGTGATATCGCGCCCTTTCTTTTTCCCTGAATCAATCCGACAGATAGCAATCCCTGATTTGCTTGTCCCCGGACGCCGGCATGCTTTTCCTCGTTCGGGATGGTAGAATGATGATGAATGTCTTCCGAGGAGGGTTGATTCTCACGTGCCTAAACCCCGGTTCAGCCTGAAAACCCGTTTTGTCTTCGGTCTGGGACTGATGCTTCTGCCGTTGCTGGTGGTGATCGGTGTCAGTTTTTCCGCAATGGATCACCTGTCCGGAATCCTGGACAGTCTCGCGAAGGAGTCTGTTGCTGAAATCGGCCCCGTGTCCGAGCTTCAGGAACGTCTCCACCAGGTTGAAGACGCGATGCGTCAGGAGCGTAGCCATCGGGGGGGGGGGACTGTGGCAAGCCTGGCCCCGTTGATCGATCGGGCCTATGCCGAGATTATATCCAGCAGCCCGTTTTCTCAACCGGAAGAAAAAAACGCTGTCCTCGGTTCCCGGCATGCCTGGAGGCAGGTTGTCAATCTCTGGAACCAGGGAACGGGCGGCCTGGTGGAGATTGACAAGCAACTGCACCTGGCCGAACAGCTGTTGGGACAGGCGCGAAATGTTGCGTTGAGTGAAATCAACCTGTTGCATACCCAGCAACGCAACAGCCGCTGGGCGGCGGATATTTTTCTGGGCGCCGTCCTGCTGCTCGGAGTCGGGTTGTCGGTTTTGATTGGTGTGGTTTTCTCCCGGGCGGTACTCGGGCCGGTGCGGGAGTTGGAGGCAGGAGTGCGGCAGTTTGGTGATGGTGAACTGTCGGCGCGAGTTGCGGAACTCAGTCAGGACGAATTGGGTGACCTGGCGCGGACCTTCAACCAGATGGCCCGCAAGTTGGAGCAGAATCACCAGGAACTGGCCAGCCTCTCGACGGTCGATTTTCTTACCGGGCTGCATAACGTGCGGGAATTTTATCGCCTGTTTTACGACGAAACCCGGCGGGTTGACCGCTATGGGCATTGTTTTTCGTTGTTGCTCATTGATATCGACCGTTTCAAGGAAATCAACGACACCTTCGGTCACCAACTGGGGGATTACGTGCTGCAGGAAGTTGCCCGCAAACTGGGTGAGCTGATTCGGGCCAGCGACCATGCCGCCAGGATCGGCGGCGATGAGTTCGCCGTGTTGCTGCCGGAGACGGATGTGGATGATGCCCGGGATTTCGGTGAACGCATCCGCGGCTATTTTTCCGGACATGCGATTGCCCAGGTCGACCACCCGGATGAGGAGATCCGTATCAGCGTCAGTATCGGCCTGGCGAGTTATCCCGAGACGGCTCGTAATGCCAATGAACTGTTTGCCGCTGCTGATGCCGCCCTTTATCGGGCCAAGCAGGGAGGACGCAACCTGTTGTGTCAGGCCGGTCTGAACTCTGACCCGGACTCCCGGTCGGAAGGGTGAGCCTGAACGATGACGAAGCCGGTGATTCGGGTAAATTTTATCGTCTGTCCCTCCGAAAAGGGAAGCAGACAGGCTGTTTGCCTGAACCTGAGTCTTGCCACACCTGGAGGCGAATGATGACTGGACCCAAGGAACACCCGAGCGACAAGTATTGTCCACGTTTCGGTCACCTGGCCGTGGAAATGGGCTATGTGACACCTCAGCAGCTTAAAGAGGCGCTCAGTGAGCAGGTTGATGACAATCTTTCCGGGCGCCAACATCGTATCCTCGGGGCGATTTTCTTCGATCGCGGCTGGATGACTCCCGGGCAGATCGATGAGGTTCTCAACCGGCTGTTTCGTTCGATCAAGGAAGAGATATCCTGACAGACACGTCAGCATGCTTGTCGATGTTGACTTGTTTTACGAAGCGGTGCCCTGGACTGTCTTATCTTTGGATGGTCATTCCGCTACCAGTTGTGGTATATATGGCCATGCGTTGATTGTTGACCCGGATCAGTCGTCACGGTTGCCGATGGCCCAGGGCAGGTATTGGTCTGCTTGTTCCATCCCCCCGGGTTGGCTGACCCGGGGGGATGTGTCCACGGGCGAGGGTCATCCTGTCTTCCATTTCAGTGACATGACCGGTGCCTGGTCGGAGTCGCGTTGCGAAAACGACGCACGATTCCGCTGTTATGGAGTTCTGCATGACCCGACAGCCGACATTGCGGACCGCACTTCTCTGGCGTTTTCTGCTGCTTGCCCTGTTGCCGTTGGTCCTGATCGGCCTGCTGACCTTTCGTACCGTCACTCATACCATCACTGACAGTCTTGAAGCCAAGAACCTGCTGCTGGCGACATCCCTGGCCAGGGAAGTCGAGGAAACCCTGCGCGAGCCGCAGACGGTCCTGCGCCAACTGGCATCGGTCATGCTTGATTACAATATGGGCAGGGGCACGGTGGTCGATGGTCTGCTCGACAATGCGGTCAGCAATGCCAGCTACTTTGAGGCGATTCTGCTTGTTGACCCCTCGGGTAAAGTGTTGCATGTGGGCCTGCCGGACAGTTTGGCAGACCGACGAAATGGTTATCTCGGGATGGATTTGTCGCAGATGGAACCGGTTCGTCGGGCCGGCCGAACCGGGCAGGTTCTCTGGTCAGACACTCTTCTTTCTCCTCCGGGAGATCACCAGTACCTGTGCCTGGTTTATCCTTTCGGCAATCGACTGCTGGTTGGAAACCTGAATATCGCCTACCTGGGGCAACTCAGCAACCGTGAGCACGCTGAGTCAAGCCTCAGTTTTACCATTCTCGATCACACCGGAACCGTGATCCTGCACTCTCGTCTGATGCCGGAGGGTCCGCGTGTCGATCTCAGCCGGCTGAAACCGGTTCGAGAAGGACTGGCCGGACATCAGGGCACTTTCCCCTTCACCTGGCAGGGTCGCGACCTGGTCGGTACCGTCGTCAGTATCCCGACCACCGGCTGGCTGGTCCTGGTTTCCCAGGATGTGGATGTCGCCTACGCCGCCAGTTTTCAGGTCCGAAATTCCTTTTTCATCGGTTGTCTTCTGGCGCTGGGATTGGCATTGGGGGTCGCGTTGGCGTTCAGTAACCGGCTGGTACAGCCATTACGGACCCTGGCGCGTGAAGCTCAGGATATTGCCATCGGCGATTACCAGGTCGGCATAGCACCGCAACTGCACCAGGAGACAGAAGAACTGGCCGCTAGTTTTCGGGGGATGGCGGCCGAGATCAACCTGCGGGAGAATGAGTTGCTTGAGAGCCGGGAACATTACCTGCGGCTGTTCAATTGCGGCAATGATGCGGTGTTGGTTTTTGAACTGGCTGAGGACGGGACGCCGGGGCGGTTCATCGAGGTCAATGATATAGCCTGTGAAGCACTTGGCTTCCTTCGGACCGAGTTGCTGGCCATGCGGCCGCGGCAGGTGCTGAACGTTTTTGCGGAAGCCTCGGAACAGGCGGATGAGGTGGTCTCTCGCGGACGACGGCAGGGGCATGTGTTGTTCGAAACAGATCTGATCACCCGCACCGGTGAACGACTGCCGGTGGAGCTCAACGTACGTTTTTTTGATCGTGAGGGAAAAGCAACCGCCCTGGCCGTGGCACGGGATATTCGAGAACGCCGTGAAGCCGAACAGGCGTTGCGACAAAGTGAAAAAGAGCATCGGTTGCTGGCGCAGCAACTTCGGACACTGTTTGACGGGATACCTGACAGCCTGGTGCTTTACGATGAACAAATGCGGATTCTGCGGGCCAACCGCGGGGCAGTGGAACTGCTGTGCTGTTCTGAACAGGACCTGGTTGGGCAATGTTGTCACCAGATCCTGTATGATCGCCGGCAGCCCTGTGATGATTGCGCGGTGGCAAGGGCGCTGGCCAGCGGTCGGCTGGAAATGGGGCAGTGGGAGCGGGCCGAAGGGCGACTTCTGGAAGTGCGGGCTTTTCCGGTTGTCAATGACCAGGGTGCCGTCATACGGGTCATCGAACTGGCTCAGGATGTCACGGAAAAATTACGCGCGCAGCGGGAGACGATTCGAACCGGACAATTGGTTGCCATAGGTGAATTGGCGGCCGGGGTCGCCCACGAGATCAACAACCCGATCAACGGCATCATCAACTATGCGCAGATCCTTGCCAACCATGCCGAGCGTGGCGGCGATTCTCCGGACCTGCCGAACCGGATCATCAAGGAAGGGAATCGGATCGCGGCGATTGTCAGCAGTCTGCTCAACTTCTCCCGCAGCAAGAAAGAGGAGATCATGCCTGTCCCGCTGCACGAGATGGTCAATGATGCTCTTACGCTGATGAAAACCCTGTTGCGCAAGGACGGTATCGAGGTTGACGTGCGGCTTCCACCGGAGCTGCCGCCGGTCGCTGGTCGTTATCAGCAGCTGGAACAGGTCCTGATCAATTTGCTCAGCAATGCCCGTCATGCCCTCAACAGTCGGTATGACGGGCACCATGAAGAGAAACGGTTGGAAATATCGGCGCTTGAGCATGATGACGGCATGGTCAGGATCATGGTCTGGGACCATGGTGTCGGCATTCCTGAGCCGCTCGTCGAGCGGATTCTCAATCCATTCTTTACCACCAAGCCGGCCGGGGAGGGGACCGGTCTCGGCCTTTCCATCTCCCACGGCATCATCCGTGAGCATGGCGGACGCATCGATTTTGAGAGCAAAGAGGGGGAATATACCCGGGTGCTGATTGATCTGCCGGTTTACAGCCGGAAGGACGCCTGAATCGTCCCGCGCATTCCGTTAACGGGGTCACGAATGCGGCTGGTGCAGGTTTCGGTTTGACGAATGTCGGAGAGTGGTGACCCGGCCTGTGGATCCTCCCCGGGGTTCAGGAGAGACTGGCCCCTGTTGTCGTCATGGTCAGTTTGCCGTGCTTGACCCCCTTGGTCCCGATCAGTTCATCAGCCAGCCGTTTCACTTTACGGCTGGCCCCCCGGACGACAACCACTTCCAGACAATGGTGGGCGTCGAGGTGAACATGCAGCGCCGAGACGATGGCATCATGGTGCGAATGCTGGTGGTCGGTCAGTTTGTCCGCCAGGTCGCGGGTATGATGATCGTAGACCAGGGTGACGGTGCCGACGGTTTCGCTGTCATCCTGGCGCCATTCCTGTTCAACCAGGGCGGCTCGGATCAGGTCCCGTATAGCCTCGGACCGATTCGCATAGCCCTTGTCTCCAATCATCCGGTCAAAACGGCTCAACAGATCCTGGTCGATAGAGATGCCGAAGCGGGTCAGATCGGTCATGTTCGCTCCTCCGGTACGTACCTGATTGGAACCGACGTTGAGCGCGGTCGATGGGGATTACATCGGGAGCCGTCGGCCGGTCAACATCGCCCGGATACTTTGTCACAGCCACCCGGAAGGGTCAAGGATCTTGCCTTCTTAGCCGTTGCTATCCCCTTTTTATCCACAGGTTTCCCACGCTCCATTCACAAGATGTTGGGTGGTGGTGCAGGGAAAATCCCAAGATGTAGTGTTTTTCCCCTTGACTCCCCCACCCCCTGTGCTAGATTGAAACCGTTTCCGTCTGTTGATGATGTTTTGCTGGAGGGAGGGCCCCATGCTGGAATTCATTCGTAAACGTGATGGCCGGTTGGCCGCTTTCGAACCCGACAAAATTATCGAGGCGATCCGCAAGGCAGTGCAGGCGGTCGGGGGAAGTGACCTCGAAAAACCGAAACAGATTACCGCCCAGGTTTCCGGGATTCTTGAAGTCATCTACAAGGACGGTCGGGTTCCGACCGTGGAGAATGTTCAGGACCTGGTTGAAAAATGCCTGATCGAAAATGGCCACGCCCGGGTTGCCAAGGCCTATATTCTTTACCGGCAGCAGCATGCCTCGTTGCGTCGCACCCAGCAGTTCATGCAGGAGGCCGCCGAGTCGGTCGATTCCTATCTCACCCAGGAGGACTGGCGGGTTAACGAAAACGCCAACATGGGGTATTCCCTGCAGGGGCTGAATAATCACATCGCCGCCAACATCACCAGCAATTACTGGTTGAGTAAGATCTATCCGGGGTACATCGCCGACGCTCATCGCAACGGCGATTTTCACATCCATGATCTCGGCATGCTGTCGGTCTACTGTTGTGGCTGGGATCTCAAGGATCTGCTGCTCAAGGGGTTCACCGGGGCCTACGGCAAGGTTCAGAGCGGTCCGGCCCGGCATTTTCGCACCGCTCTCGGTCAGGCCGTCAACTTTTTCTACACCCTCCAGGGTGAAGCGGCGGGGGCCCAGGCCTTCGCCAGCTTCGACACCCTGTTGGCGCCCTTCATCCGCTACGACGGGCTCACCTACGCCGAGGTGAAGCAGGCGATGCAGGAGTTCATTTTCAACATGAACGTGCCGACCCGGGTCGGCTTCCAGACGCCGTTCACCAACATCACCATGGACTTGGTGCCACCTTCCGGGCTTGGTGCCGAAGGCGTTGTGATCGGTGGTGAAATCCAGGAGGCGACCTACGGCGAGTTCCAGGTTGAGATGGATCTCTTCAATCGAGCCTTCTGCGAGGTGATGATGGAAGGTGACAGCTCCGGCAGGATCTTCTCCTTTCCGATTCCGACCTACAACATCACCCGCGATATCGACTGGGACAGCGAGCGGCTCAAACCGGTCTGGGAGATGACCGCCAAGTACGGAATCCCCTATTTTTCCAATTTTATCAACTCCGACATGGATCCGGAGGATGCCCGTTCCATGTGTTGTCGGCTGCGTCTCGACAATCGTGAGCTGCGTCGTCGTGGTGGTGGCTTGTTCGGTTCCAATCCGCTCACCGGGTCGATCGGCGTGGTCACCGTCAACCTGCCGCGTGCCGCCTATCTGGCCGACAGCATAACCAGCTTCTACGCCCGCATCTCGGAACTGATGCGCTTCGCCTTTGAGTCGCTGGAGATCAAGCGCAAGCAGTTGGAACGGTTCACCGCCGAGGGACTCTACCCCTTCAGCCGTTTCTACCTCTCGGGGGTCAAGGAGCGTTCGGGGCGTTTCTGGGACAACCATTTCTCCACAGTCGGCCTGCTCGGCATGAATGAGGCGGCCCTGAACCTGCTCGGTTGCTGTATTGACAGTGAGGAGGGCAAGTCCTTTGCCGAGGGAACTCTCAAGTTCATGCGCCAGCAGTTGGAGAGCTATCAGGAGGAAACCGGCCATCTCTACAATCTGGAGGCCACCCCCGCCGAGGGGACCAGCTACCGGCTGGCCCGCCTTGACCGTGAACGTTACCCGGATATCCGGGCCGCCGGTGAAGAACAGCCCTATTACACCAATTCGAGCCAGTTGCCGGTTGGCTGTACTGAGGATATTTTCTGGGCACTCAAACACCAGGATGACCTGCAGACCCTGTATACCGGCGGAACCGTTTTTCATGGTTTTCTCGGTGAACGCCTTGAAGACTGGCGGTCGGCCCGTCTGCTGGTCAGGCGAATTGCCGAGAATTTTCATTTGCCCTATTTCACCATCAGCCCGACCTTCACCATCTGTCCGGTGCATGGCTATATTTCCGGCGAACATTTCGCCTGTCCCCATCACCGCAACGAAGGCGCGGCGGCCTGACGAGGTTGAATCATGTCCGATTGGCAAGGACTTTACTGGAGCGCGGTCGCATTGACCCAGTCACGGAACGGTGCGCGCCCGCTCGCATCCAGAGGAGGATCAGATGGCGACCAAGTGCGATGCAAGAACGGAGGTTTACTCAAGGGTGTGCGGATTCTTTCGCCCGGTTCAGCAGTGGAACAAGGGGAAGAAGGAAGAGTTCAAGGACCGTGCTGAATACCTGGTAGCCCAGAAGGGCAAGGACTGATACCGGGACTGACTTATGGCAATTAAAGGTTTTCAGGGAACAAGCCTGTTGGATTATCCCGGCAGGATTGCTTCCCTGGTTTTTTTTTCCGGTTGCAATCTGACCTGCCCCTTCTGCCACAATCCTTCCCTGGTCCTTGCCCCGGAAACCCTTGACGATTACCCGCTTGAGGCGGTGCTGGAGGATCTGGAAGCCAGGCGCGAATTTATTGACGGGGTGGTGATGACCGGCGGTGAGCCGACCCTGGCGCCGGAGTTGGTCTGCCTGGCCGAGCAGGTCAAAGATCTTGGTCTGCTGGTCAAGATCGATACCAATGGGTTGGCCCCCCAGGTTCTGGAGTCACTGCTTCAGCGGCGCTGGCTCGATTTCGTCGCGCTGGATCTGAAAACCTCCCCGCAACGTTATGGTGAGCTTCACCGTGGGCCGGTCAGTCTCGGCGTGTTGCGGCGTACCGTCGAGTTGTTGTTGCAGGGCGGGATGGAATATGAGTTGCGTACTACCTGTGTTCCCGGTCTCGTTGAGAAGCGTGATATCGAGGCCCTCGGCAAACTGGTGAGCGGGGCTTCGCGCTGGGTGCTGCAGCAGTTTGTGCCGGAGCATGCCCTGGATGATGGCTGCAGTGCTTTGCAGCCACATTCCCCCGAAGCCATGGAAGATCTGCGGTCTGTTGCTGCCGGCTATGTGGATGAGGCGGTGTTGCGGGGACTCTGATCCGGATTTTCGGGGGACAAGAATCACACAGAAAAGCCGCGGCCCGAAAGGTCGCGGCTTTTCTGTTTTAGTGACAACAAAGACAGGCTAAGTGGACGTGGTCAGGAATTCAGCCACAGCAGCAGGGAAAAAAACAGCACCACCAGGACGCTTCCGGCCAGGGTGTAGAGCAGATAATTAACAATGTTGCGATCCCGATTCGATGGTGCCATGAGTCCCCCTGGAATTAGTTTTCCCTTAATTTGCAACAAGGATGCCATTTGCGGGAGACGATCCCGTTATAGGTAGAACTTGCTGTTATGATTGAGAAAAAGAACAGACACGTAAAGAAGATGCGAGGCTGTCGGGGGAGGACTGTTACGGTAAAATGCCGAAATTGGTTATTTGGCCGGACAATCAGTGTCGATGATAAATCAGATAGTCGGAGAGCGCCGCACAACAACGAGGTGCGGGCTCTCTGCGTTGCCGGCACACGATCATGCCGGCAATTGCCTGGACTGAAATGCGTTTTTCCAAAAATCTGCGGCGCACCATCAGATTCGCCGCAGATTTTTGGGAAGCGCGGGCAGGACAATGACTTGCACTCTTCGCCGGTGATGAGTTCACTGATTCAGATTTCAGTGTTCAGTGAGCTTGTGGCAGAAGAGACAGCGAAATTTTGGCGGATGCTTGGGCGGAAAAGGAATCTTTTCTTCGGTGTGGCATTCTTTGCAGAATTTTTCCCCCGCTTTTTTCCCTTCGTTGCGGATGATGGGGTAATACTTCTGGTGAATGTTGTCAAAGGGGACCCTGGTGGTTTTTTCCTGTCCCGAGATCAGGAAAAAAGTACCGAGAACGGCAATCATAATAGCAACAAAAATCAGATCACGTTTTTGCAAGGCCATGATTTCATAAACCCTTCGTTCCAGCTCTTACGTTCGTCTGGTTGAGGTGATGACGTTAATCCCCGCTGCGCAGGGTGTCGAGGAAGCCTTCCAGCTTCATTCTGTTGGCAGCGTCGAGTTCCCCCGGCCGCTGGTTGAACAGCTTCAGCAGTGGATACCTGAGCTGTTGACGAATGAGCATTTCTTCAATCTGTTGCGAGGGGGCGTTGCTGCTGAACAGCAGGATTCCGTCTGTCGGGGTGTGATCAAGATCATCCCGGCAGAAACTTGTCCGGGTGAAGATGTCGTACGGCAGGGTGAATTGACGGTACTGTTCGACCAGGGAATCGCTTTCGAAAGGCATGGCGGCCTGTCGCCCCTGCTCACAGTAAATGACGGCCGCGCCCTGTTCTTCAAGGGTTTCATAAAGGTTGCTGCAGAGGGGGATTTCACCGATACAGGCAAGTTGCAGTTGTTGCGGGCGTCGCGGTTGATGTTCCAGTTCGATAAGCCGGCTGTCAACCTGGTCCGCAAAGACCTGGGGATCTCCCTGCATGTCACAGGTCGCCAGCAGCAGTTCGATGACCTGTCTGCTTGAACCGCGTTGCTGTTCGCGAAACAGGCAATCGATCCGGTTGATTTTGCCGCGAATCCGGTTCAGCTGCTGCCGGGCCCGGTCGATGTCGGCCGGTGCGGCGCCGAAATGTCGTGCCAGTTTTTTTATCTCCAGGGCCAGGCTTTCCGCCGAGCGGTCCGCCGGATAGGTGAAGGGAATGACGCTGACATCGTGCAGCTTGAGCAGGGCGGCCAATTCGCCGATTCCGGGCCGGTTATTGGTGACCACGATGACTTCGCGGATGCCATGACGCAGAATGCAGCTGTAGAAGCCTTTGAGCCAGGGGTCGCAATGGACCGGGAAGCCTGCCAGTTCGGCCTCGTCGATCAGCTCTCCGGGATTTTCTGCCGCCAGAAAGAGCTGCCGCAGATCAACCGGTTGCCTGCCTGCGGCGATCAGGATTTCAAGCGGAATCGTAGC
The DNA here is from genome assembly GCF_002093115.1 of Geothermobacter hydrogeniphilus. Lineage (NCBI taxonomy): Bacteria > Pseudomonadati > Thermodesulfobacteriota > Desulfuromonadia > Desulfuromonadales > Geothermobacteraceae > Geothermobacter > Geothermobacter hydrogeniphilus. Next base: position 119,685 of record NZ_NAAD01000009.1, read on the forward strand.
GGTAAAGCCAATCATGTGGTGGTCTTCCTTTCAACTCAATCGGACTTGATGAACAACAGGTAGATCATCAGTCCGATGATAACGACCCCGCCGCCGATGAAGACCAGCAGCGTCGAATTGGATCCCCCCTGGAGGTCGGTTCCCTGCTGCAGGGTATATGAGATCAGCCAGACGAAGCCGGTCAGGCCCATCACCGATCCCAGGAACCCGTACCAGCGTTTGAAAAGGCAGAGCGCTGCGATGATGCCCATGGAGCCGAGAAAGGCCGGATTTTGAACAAGTTCGGCGAGGTTCATCTGCCGCAGCAGTTCCACCAGGTGTTCGGTCTGCAGACTTTGGAAAAACTCCTTGAGAGCTTCCATCTTGGTCCCCTTTGTTGTGGCCGGCAGTCAGTGAATCAAAATTGAGCAATGGTAAATCATTGCCATCGCAACCGCAAGTCTCTGTCGTGGGAGGTCACGGCTGTAAGTGGTGGAAGGGATCGCGGTTGACATTTTACAGGGGGCACACTAGCATCATATATTCGCCCTCAGGGTCCCGTCTCTTTCTTCGGGTCCCTTTTCCCTGGTTCTGTCGGAAGAGATAACTGGCACGATGGTACAACGACCCATAGGTATTTTTGATTCGGGGATTGGTGGCCTGACGGTTCTCAAGGAGGCGATGCGGCTGCTGCCGGAAGAAAGATTTGTCTACCTCGGTGATACCGCGCGCGTGCCGTATGGAACCAAGAGCCCGGCGACCGTCATAGGCTATGCCGAGCAGGCGGCCGGATTCCTGGTTTCCCGGGGGGTCAAACTGTTGGTGGTGGCCTGCAACACCGCATCTGCCGTAGCCCTGCCTCACCTGGCGGCCTGCTTTCAGCTGCCGGTCGTTGGTGTGATCGAGCCCGGAGCCCGCCAGGCCGTAAAGGCTTCCTCGCGCGGGCGAATCGGGGTGGTTGGAACCGAGGGGACGGTTCGCAGTATGGCCTACAACAAGGCGATTTTGCGGGCCAATCCACTCGCCAGAGTGGTGAGTGCTGCCTGCCCGCTGTTTGTTCCCCTGGCTGAAGAAGGCTGGGCCGGCCACCGGGTGGCACGGATTACCGCTGAAGAATACCTGGAGCCCCTTTGTCGGGAAGGGATCGATACCCTGGTGCTCGGCTGTACTCACTATCCGTTGCTCAAGCCGGTTCTGTCGGAGCTGCTGGGCACGGAAACAGTCCTGGTCGACTCGGCGGCGGCAACTGCCGTTGCAGTGCGCGACCTGCTCAGGGAGCGGAATCTCTCCTGTCGGAGTGGCCGGGGCGGGGTACATTTCCATGTGACCGATCTGCCCGATCGCTTCTGTCGCGTCGGCAGCGCGTTTCTCGGTGCCGAGCTGACGGGAGTCGAGCAGGTTGAGCTTGGCGGAGGTGTTCAATCGTCCGCCGTCGGGGACGAACGTCTGATGGTTGAAGCTGGTGGGGTGGTCTGATGGGACAGCGGCTGCTGCTGATTGCTTTTCTGCTGGTTCTTGGCGTTTTGGGCGGGTTGCTGGCGCGCAGATACCTGGTGAAGACGTCGGATCAGCCCGCCCCGACAATTGCCCGCCCCGTTCGACCGACAGTCATGAGGGAAGTGCTGCTGTATTTTATAACGGCTGACGGTCATCGTCTGGAAGCCGAGAATCGCCAGGTCGAGGATTGCCCGAATGACGAAGAGTGTCTTCTGGCGATCCTGCAGTCTCTGGTTGAAGGCCCGAATGGTGAACGTGTTCCGGTCCTCCCCGCTCGTACCCGGATTCGTTCGGTGAAAATCGAGGATGACCTGGTGGCCGTTGATTTCAGCCGGGACTTTATTGCCGCCCATCCCGGCGGCAGTCATGCGGAACTGTTGACGGTCTATGCCGTTGTCGATACTCTGGCAGTTAACTTTCCCTATGTCCGGCAGGTTCGTTTTCTGGTCGAGGGAAAGGCTGTCGATACAATCAAGGGACATGTTGACCTGCGGGCCCCGGTGATCGCCGACTTTCGTTATGTCCGGTCGGATAGCCGTCTTCCTGAATTGCCGGACGAACTTTTCAATGTTCCGTCTGGTGAGACGCAGCGTGGTCGCTGAGGTCGGAGCATGGCCGGAGCCGGTTTGCGGCGATTCCGGTCTGCATACGCAGGAAGTTTATTGCATTGGTGGATCAGGACGTTGTCTTTTGATGCGGGTTGAGGGTTGTCATGATAGTCGGGTTTAACCACAACTTTCGTTACAAGGGTGAACTCTACCATGTCCAGACCGAGGATGGTGGGCTGAAGTCGCCGACAATTGTCACCCTGCTGTACTGTGGCGGGACCATCCTCGCGTCACAGAAAACCTCCTATGCCGATATCACCAAGGTTGACAACCTCGGGCAGGTGGTTGAAGACCTGATGAAAGAGCAGCACAAGGAGATGCTTCGGCGACTCAAGGATGGCGAGTTCGATGACCGTCTGCAGGGTCACCAGCCGATTGTCAATCCCGCGGTGGAGCCGAAGTCGGAAGGGGCACGGGTGTCCGACGCCGCTGTCGTCTCCGGGGATGCACAGAAGCGGCAGGAGCGTCCCGCCGCGGTTCCGTCCCCCCGGAAGCAGGCGTCCGGGGCCGAGTCCCAGGTCGTCAAGGCGGCAGACAAACCGGCCGCCCCGGTTGCGCAGAAGGCTCCTTCTGTTCCCCCCGGTCAGGCTGCGGAGACTGCCGAACCGGGACTTGATGACATTATCCTTTCCTACCTGGTCGGAGATGACGAAAAGTAAAGCTTCTCTTTTCCGCAACCACCCGCTGATGCCCCTGTCGGGAGTGACAGCCACGCCTGTGACGCGAATGGAATCGACGTGATATTCAACAGTCTGGTCATACGGGTGATCATCCTCAATATCCTGCTGGTTGCCGTGGTTATCGGTACCTTCACCATGTTTCACATCCGGCGCGAAGAGCAGCATCTCATCCAGTCGACTCGGGAAAGCGCCAAGCTTCTTCTGACCACGGTTGAAAAATCGATTTTCAATTCCATGAGAGTCGGCAACAGCTATGATGTGCAGGCTATTCTGGAAATGGTCGGCCGCAGCCACCGGCTCACCAATGTCCGCATCTTTCATCCCGACGGTACAATTCTCAAATCGGCCCGGCCGGATGAAATCGGTCGGCAGATAGACAGTTTTGATCTCAACCTCTACCAGAACAACCGCAGTGAAGGGGTGTTCAAGACCGATAACGGTGAAGTGCTGGGGATGGTCAAGCCGATTGTCTCCGACGAGCGCTGTTTCATCTGTCACGGTTACGGCCGCAAGGTGGTCGGCGTTCTCAATCTCAATTTTTCACTCAATGAGATGACCGGTCAGATCTGGGAATCGTACCAGTTCTTCATGCTGCATATGGTGGTTTCAATCGTCATTCTCTCCGCCGGAACATCGTTCCTGCTTCTCCGTTTCGTCAAGCGCCCCATTGAAACCATGGCGGAAACCATGGCCAAGGTCGAAGAAGGGGACCTGTCGGTGCGGCTTGAGCCGAAGTATGCCGATGAGATGGGCAGCCTGGTACGCAGTTTCAACTCCATGGTTGATAATCTGCAGAAGGCTCAGGCTGAACTTGAGGAGTACCATTACCAGCAGATGCAGCGGGCCGACCGGTTGGCCTCGGTCGGTGAAATGGCAACTGGTCTGGCGCACGAAATCAAGAACCCGCTGGCCGGGATAAGCGGCGCCATTTCGGTTCTGGCCGAGGACTTTCCGGAATCCGATCCGCGTCGTGAAGTGGTTGACCAGATCCTGGCGCAGATCGCCCGTCTGAACAAGACGGTGACCGACCTGCTTTATTTCGGACGCCCCGGAAAGCCGGAATTTTCCTGGGTTGATATCAACGGACTGATCAAGGAAACCCTCTTTTTCGTCGGCCAGCATCCCGAAGCCCGGAACATTCATCGAGTCAAGGAGTTCGCCCGAGATCTGCCGCCGGCCTGGGCCGACGTCAAGCAGATTCAACAGGTCTTCTTCAACATCATCATCAACGCGATCCAGGCGATGGAAGAGGGCGGAACTCTGACGGTCCAGACGTCGCGGGCGATCAATGCCACGGGGACGGATGTCCTGCGCGTTGAAATCAGTGACACCGGACCGGGAATCGCACCGGCGGCCCTGGAACGGATTTTTGTTCCCTTCTTTACCACTAAGAACCAGGGGACCGGGCTTGGTCTGCCGATCTGCAAACAGCTGGTGGAACAGCACGGTGGCATGTTAAAAGTCGTAAGTAAAATTGGCGAAGGGTCGACATTCATAATAGAGATCCCCGTTCAACAACACCCTTCATTCGAATCGAAAGAGGAACCCCGTGTCGAAACATAAGATTCTTGTCGTCGATGACGAACAGTTGATCCGCTGGTCGCTGGAGCAGAACCTGAGCAAGCAGGGGTACGAGGTTGTGACCGCCGCTTCGGGAGAAGATGCCCTGAAAATGGTTCAGCAGGAGGCTCCGGACCTGATCTTGCTCGATATTCAGTTGCCGGGCATGAACGGCATTGAAGTCCTGGAAAAAGTCAAGGAGCTTGAGGATGACATCATCGTCATCATGGTGACCGCTCTCGGTGTTCTTGAAACCGCGGTCAAGGCGATGCGACTCGGTGCCTTTGACTACATCAACAAGCCTTTCAATCTTGAGGAACTCGCCATTGTCATCAAGAAGGCTTTTGAAACCGGTGAACTGAAACGTGAGGTCGCTCACCTGCGATCCGAGCAGACCGGGAAGTACGGGCTCGATAAGATCATCGGTACCAGCCGACACATGGACAACGTCAAAGCGATGATCCGCAAGATTGCCCAGTCCGACGCCAGTACGGTATTGATCCAGGGAGAAAGCGGAACCGGCAAGGAGCTGGTTGCCAAGGCGATTCATTATGAAAGCGCGCGGGCCGACAAACCCTTCTTGGCCATCAACTGCGCCGCGGTGCCGGAGGCGTTGCTTGAATCGGAACTGATGGGGCATGAAAGGGGATCTTTTACCGACGCCAAGACCCAGAAGAAGGGACTCTTCGAAATCGCTGACGGCGGTACCCTCTTTCTTGACGAGATCGGCGACATGGAGATGGGCATGCAGGCCAAGCTGCTGCGCGTCCTTGAAGAACGCAAGTTTCGGCGGGTCGGCGGAACCCGTGATATTACGGTCGATGTCCGCATCATCTCGGCGACCAACAAGGATCTCCTCAAGTCGATTGAGGAGAAAACCTTTCGCAATGATCTCTACTATCGCGTCCAGGTTATTCCGATCTATCTGCCGCCACTGCGGGAGAGGCGCGAGGATATCATGCCGCTGGTGCAGCATTTTATTGACCATTTCAATCGTGAATTCGGCAAGTCGGTGCGGGGGATTTCCAAGATGGCGGAACGATTCCTCAGCGAGTATTCCTGGCCGGGAAATACCCGCGAGCTGAAAAACGTCATCGAGCGGGCAATTATCCTTGAAAGTGAGGAGACCCTGCTGCTTGAACATCTTCCCCAGGAGATTGTCGCCCGTACCGGGACCGCCTCCAGCGGTCCGATAAGTTTCAATCTGCCCCCTGAAGGAATCGACATTGAAGATGTCGAACGTGAACTGATCCGCCAGGCTCTGGAAATATCCGAGGGCAATCAGTCCAAGGCGGCCAAAAAGCTGAACCTCGGCATCGATGCTTTTCGTTACCGGATGAAGAAGTTCGGTTTTCTCTGACCTGCTTCAGGTCTGATTTTTCTGTCGATAAAATCCGGAACGGGCCTGTTTTTCAGGCCCGTTTTTTTGTCGCTGCCCACGCATTTGCACGGTCGTAACGGTGCGTTTGCGCCCTTGGTATCAAGTTTGCAAAATCCCTGAGTGACGGAAAAAACCAAAAAGGTCCTAAGCGGCTGAAAATATTAAGCAGAAGGCGTAATTTCTCGCCGATCAGGAGGCGTCCACATGAAAGGGTCCTTGAAGATCATCAGTCTAATGGCGGTTATTTCCCTGCTCCTCGGGGTTATATGGCTTCCATTGTCTTTCGCGGCGACGGTGCCGAGTTTCGCCTCTCTGGGAATTCTGGGTGCCAAGGGGCAGGACTATGGCAGCCCGATGGGGATCGCCATGGACGCCGCCGGGAATTTCTATATTGCTGATGGATCTGGAACTCTTTCGCCGGTGACTCCTCCGCAGGATAAGATCGTCAAGCTTGATACTTACGGCAACAAAGTTGCCGAATTTGACTCGCTGGAGTTGTCGGGGCCGATTGCGGTCAAGAGTGACGGCAGTGAAATTTATGTTGCCATCGGTCAGAGTTTCAGCGGCCATGGCAAACCCGGTGTTGACGGTGTACTGGTTTATGACGGTGTAACCGGGGCCCTGAAGCGTTCGATTGGTACCAATAACGGTCCGGATGGACGCGGCGAGTTCCGCAAGGTCACTGATCTCAAGCTGGACAGTAACGGCTGGCTCTATATCGCCGATTCAGGGGTTGTCAAGGTTTACGATGCCGGTGGCGTGTTTCAATTTGATATCGGGGCTCCTTGTGCCGCCGGGTCGAGTACTGCCTGCGAGGCTGGTGAATTTTTGAGCATCACCAGTATCGCTTTGGATGAGGCCAGTGGAGAGTTTTTTGCTGCTGACCGTGGTACCCGTGCTTACTCACCGGAGAACACAGCCGGAAGTGAGTCAGGGAATATCCAGGTGTTTGATCTTGCAACCCGGGCTTACAAGCGGGTTATGCTGCAGGCGCAGATGGGTGGTCCTATTACGACAGCCTTGCCCTTTGAAGAGTATTATGGACTGGTTGCTGACGGTCAAGGGCGTTTCTATGTTGTTCGCGGTCAGAACCAGAAAGGTGTGTTGCGGGCAATGGATACTTCAATCGCCTATCCCGCAAATGCTTTCTTGGCAGGTTGCGAACTTGGTGGCACGACTTATCGTTCGGTCTATGACAGTGCCAACAGTCGCTTGATTTTTGCTGGCGAGCAAGGCCTTGTCATTGTCGGTATTGACGGTGGCTCCAATCCTGTTGCTCCTGTAAACCAAGCGCCATCTGTTCCGGCTATGGGTTTTCCGTCTGCCGACGATATTGTTCAGACTGCTGCTCCGACCCTCAATTTTTCCGCAGCAACCGATCCTGATGGTGATTCGGTCAGTTATCAGATTCGGTTGGCACAGGCGGGGCAGCCCTATGGTGCGCCGGTCGACGTAACGACGAACTCCTATACCGCCGGCGGCTTGGTTGAAAATGCTCATTACGTCTGGCAGGTGCAGGCGGTTGATAGCAAAGGTGCGGTCTCCGGGTGGAGTACCGAGGGTACTTTCTGGGTGAATGCGGTCAATGAGGCACCGTCGGTGCCGCAGTTGGTTTCGCCGTTGAATGGGGAGTTCGTTTGGCCGTGGGATGCTCTTTTTTGGAAAGTTTCGAATGACCCTGATCCTGCTAATAAAATCCGTTATCGTTTGACTCTGTCAAGGTCCCCTGATTTTTCAGGACCACTTCTCAGTGAAACGCGTTTGGTACGCTGGGGGGTGTTTGCTCAATTGCAAACACTTAAAAATTACATGCGGATTGTTGCCGGTGTGCCTTATTTTTGGCGCTTGGAAGCAAATGATTATAAGGGCGGGTGGTCAAAGCCTAGTACGGCCGGTTCGTTTATTCTAAGGGCAACGGACTTGCGGGTCGATACAAATGTACCTGGTGTTAAAGTCTATCTTGCGGGGAACTCGGTTGTTCGTGGTCAGTATCTTGGAGCTACTCCTTTGACTGTTCGAAACCCAGCTGTTGTCGGATGGAACGACCTAGTCTTGGAGCGCCCTGGCTTTGAGCCGGTTGTGCGGCCTATTTTTATCCAAAAGTTTTCTTCGAAGAAACAATATTTTCAATTGGTTCCGGCATTGGGGCCAGTTGTTGGTCCTGTTGTTGCGCACAGAATTTTTTATTGGGGTAATGATCCTGCAACTGGTCAGGGGAGAACATATTATCTTGGCTCTGATGTAAGGGAGATTCGGTCTGTATTTGTGGGCAATATTGATAGGGTAGGGGGGCGCCTTGATGTTGTTGTTGCAAGGAATGATGGCTCGGTGGAGTATTATCCTACTCTTCGTGTTGTAGGTTCACAGGGAAAGTTTCAGGTTGCCACGCCTCGAAAGCTTCTTCCTGCTGGTTCGGCTACATCGTTGTTTATGATTGATTGGAATAATAATGGTAATGTTGATCTACTTGTGGGGGGGAGCGATGGTAGATTGAGGGTTTATTATAATGAATTGCGTCGTCAGACACCAATTTTCAAGAGTGTGCCAGAGGTGTTGAAAGCAAATGGGCAAGATCTTATTTTTGCATCTAACTTGGTTCCTGTTGTGATTGATTGGGATAATGATGGTTTGAATGATATTCTGGTTGGAGATGATTCGGGAAAATTAAGTTTTGTTAAAAATATTGGAACGGTTAAAAATCCTGTATTTACAGATCCGGTAGTTGTTTTTCAGTCGCAAGATCCAGTTGCTCCCTGTTTGGTTGATTGGGATGGAGATGGGGATAAGGAAATTCTTTTGACTGATAAAAAGGGGGTTTCTCTTTATGAAATTCAGAACGGCGGGCTGGTTTATGCTGAAACCATTCCGCTTAAGTACAAGGATGGTCGTCTCTTTTCCGCTCAGATTAATACCCGTGTTTTTGCCTTGGATCTTGATGGTGCAGGGGGGAAAGACTTGATCATTGTTGATGGTTCGGGACGTTTCATGGTCGCGTCATCCAACGGCACCAAGCATGTCGCATCCTTCAAACCGGCGCTTCTCACCAAAACCGACCAGGTTCAAACCCTGGTGGATGCCCAGTCGCCCGCCCAAGCGAATCAGGTCGGTGCGGTTCGGGCCGCAATCCAGTCCGCTCAGAATGATGATTACGCGGCTGCCAGCCTCGAAGTGGACAATCTGCTCGCCGGTCTTGACCCGGCCGGTTCCGCTTATGCGGCAGCCAGTGAATTGAAGCAGCTCCTTCAATAAATAAACGATAACGATCAGAGTTGATAAAAGGGTTCAGGGGCCGAAGTTATGAAAATTAATAAAGTGATTATGCTGCTGGGATGTGTCGCCTTGGCTGTTGCTGTCTTTGCCGGGGAGGCGTTGGCGGTCAGGGGACCGCAGGGTGTGGCGAATACGTCCCACAATCTTTCCACGTCCGGGAATATCGCTCCGTCCAATAATGAGGACGAAATCTGCGTTTTCTGCCATACCCCGCATGGCAGCAGTACCGATGGCCCCTTGTGGAACCGGAACAATTCTTCTGTGGTCTACACCCATTACACCAGTTCGACTTTATCAACATTCGTGGCCAGCACCCGGACCGCCAATGTCAATCCCGAATCGATGCTTTGCCTCAGTTGCCATGACGGCAGTATTTCCATGTACACGGTTATCAATCCGACCAATGACGTCGGCCAACCGACTCCGGCTGTCGGTGACGGAACCATGCGCGATGGATTTTTGAACATCCAGGGACCGAAGATCGGCCAGGGTCGGAATCCCGACGGAACGGTCAACCCGGTCAGCAATGACCTGTCTGACGACCATCCGATTTCCTTTAAATACCAGGCGGTTCATGATGATACCAGCAAGAACAATGCCGCGCGCCTGCACACGATTGCCGAGGCCGAGGCCGCCGGTGTCCGGTTTCTGCCGGAAAATGCCCCTGATGCGGATAAGCGGGTCGAGTGTTCCTCGTGCCATGATCCTCATGTCGATTATGGTATTTTTACCGGAGATCCCAATTACAAACCGTTCTTGATTACCCCGAATACCGGCAGTGCGCTTTGCCTGGCTTGTCATATTAAATAAGTTGAATTGTGTTGCTCGAGTTAGGGCTTAACAGGATGATAGGAGCTTTGTTCATGAGGCGGAAAACCTGGATCGGCATTTTGTTTGCTGTAGCGTGCGTTCTCGTCAGTGCGTCGTTTGCCACTGCGAACATCCGCATGCATGACTTTGACTGCAAGGAGTGCCACACCTCGACCCTGGCAGTTAACAGTGTTGACAACAACGTATGCCTTAAGTGCCACACTGGAACCTTGCCTCCGGTCAATTCGTTTGCCGACCCGGCGAGGAACGGCAGCTCCGCACACAGTGCGTTTACCGGTGGTGATACCAGCGACGCTCTGGGATCCGTAACCGCCAAGGGGTTGACTCCCGGCAACCAGACCTCCCATTTCTGGGCGGGAACGGCCACCAAGCCCGAGGCCGGAGCCCAGGAACCGACGACCTTTTTCTCCGCAGCCCTGCAGCGTCCTCTCAGCTATTCCCGCGGTTCCGTGACCTGTTCACGTTGTCATGACCCCCATGGATACTATGACACCAATCCGCAACTGCTGATGAATACCAGCTTGTCGACCCCGACCAAGGAACCGCTCTGTCTCGATTGTCATCGCGCCTGGGACAACCAGAACAGCCACGGTATCACCACCCACCCGATGAACGTTGATCTGGCCGCCGCCGCCGCCAGTTTTCCGAATAAATACAAAGCGACTCCTGATAATACGAATGTAGCCAACGGCAATGTCACCCTGGTCAACGGCAAGGTTTCCTGTTCTTCCTGTCATGGTGTCCACGGGGTTGATTCAGATGCTTCGACGGCCGATGGCATCGGTACCAATAATGTCGGTGACGGCCTGTTGCTCAAGCACAATGGCCCCGGAAAAGAGACACCCGATACGTCGATCTGTCAGTCCTGCCACAAGTATAAGGGACATGGGAACATTGCGACCGGCTCTCCGCTCGGATGTCTGACCTGTCATGGCGGTCATGAATACGACCCCAATGGTCAGCCGAACGTCTACATGCTCAAGAAACAGATCACCCTCGACACCACCAAGATCAAGTCGACCGGGTCGGTTAACGACACCGTTGCTCTTGATTACACCACCTATCCGCCGGCACCCAATTACGACAATGGCGGTGGAAACGGCAGTCTCTGCCTTTCCTGCCATGATTTCCCGGCCGGACATCAGGCGGGCGCTACCTGTTCCGACTGCCATTCCCACGACAATCAAAACGGTACATTTGCTGCCAGCTGCGGATCCTGCCACGGATATGCACCGTCGCTCAATGCTCCGGGTGACACCAATCAGGGCGGTTACGCCAAGTCAACCCAGACGACCAATGACTACAGCGCATCCGGTGTGTTCAAGGATGAGTCCGCGACCCCGCACGCAACCCACGCCAACGGTGCTGGAAATTACAGCTACGGCTGTACTGTCTGCCACGGGGATGCTTCCGGACAGCTCGGCTCGGCCGACCATGATGCCGGGACATTCCAGCAGGTCATGGACGCCGCCGTCGGCACCCTCGATCCGCTGACCACCAACAATGGCGCGACGTCACCGACTTACACCGCCACCGGTTCCGGCACCTGTAACGCCACCTACTGCCACTCCAACGGTGCTCCGATCGGTGGCGTGGCCTTCCAGCCGGTTTCCGTTTCCTGGGCGAACGGCAAGGGAACCATCTTCACCCCGACCAATACCACTGACAACGAGTGTCAGCAGTGTCACGGCAATACCGCTGCCACCATGAACGGCAAAGACTCCGCTCTGCATCAGCAGCATCTTGGTGCCGGCACCATGCTCGGCAGGACATTCGACTGCTCGGTCTGCCATTCGACCGTTGCCGTCAGTAACACCGAACTTCAGTCGACTGCCATCGGTGGCGATCATGTCAACGGCAGCAAGGATGTTTCCTTTGACGGTAACTTCTCTCTCGGCGCCGGTACTCTCGGCGGTGGTTCCTACGGGGCCGCGACCTGTTCCGTTTACTGCCATTCGAACGGTAAAGCCGGGGGGGAAAGCTCTCCGAACTGGACCAATTCCGCCAGCGGACAGTGCGGCACATGTCACCAGGTCAATGCGACTGGCGATACCGGCGCGGCTCTGACCGGCGCCCACGCCAAGCATCTCTTCGATGTCAATGGCCCACAGCTTTCCTGTGATGACTGTCATGGCGCCAATGCCGCTGTCGGAAAACATGCCAATCATATCAACGGCGCTATTGACGCTCCGGCCCAGGCTGTCTGTGACGCCTGTCACGGCGCGACGTCCGGCCAGACCGCCGGGCCTGATCGCGAGCCGATCTGGACTGACGCCACCAGCGTCGATTGTGAGACCTGCCATACCGGCAGTGCCATCGCCGTTGTCAAAGGCAAAACCGCTCCGGCACAGAACAGCTTCGGCACTCTCGGTCACGGCAAGGCCAGTATTGCCGGTCCGGCCTGTACCGGGTGCCACGACACCTCGGCCGGAAAGCACTTCGACGCCACCAGCGGTGATCCGCAGCTGACCGGTGGTTCCACCGTTGTTGCTGATGACGCCTTCTGTCAGACCTGTCATGGTCCCAAGGCGGCCCACTTCACCGCTACGGTCAGCACCAATGCCAATACCTGCTATTTCTGTCATGAACCGCACGGCAACGGCGTCGGCGCCGGCTTCGATGCCATGCTGCTGAGCAGTGTCGGTCCGGCCGGTGCCAAGGCCCCTGCTGCCGTGACCGGATTCACCGACAAGACCCAGGCTTCGAGCTACTGGAATGCCAGCAATACCGGCCTCTGTCAGGTCTGCCATGACCCGGCAGGCGGTACCGGTGGTATCAACCACTACAATCGTACGACTGCAGACGGTCACAACAGCACAACGGTTTGTACCACCTGTCACAATCACAACGACGCATCAGTCGCCTTCAAGGCCAGTGCGACGACGTGTGAGGGTTGTCATGCCGGCACCATTGCCAGCAACGGTCACCCAGCTCATGTCAACAAGAATGGCGGCATTATTGACGCCGACAAGAGTGACTGTGCAGCCTGCCATGGTGCACAGGTCAATGGCGCCGATCCGTATACCCTCACCGGCGGCGGTGGCGGCCTGCACCAGAACGGCACGGTTGATTTCGCGGCCGGTATCGCCGACGGCGGCACCACTCCGGCGGTGACCTGTAGCGCTGCCTGCCACAGCACCACCAGCGGCAAGGCTGCGGTCTGGAACAGCGGTACCATCGCCTGTGACGCCTGTCACGGCCAGCCGCCGGCAGATGGTGGTGGCGACGGCCTCGCTCACAGTAAACATGTCGCCCTGACCGGTGTTGACTGTACAACCTGTCATGGCGCTCCGATGCCGACCGATCAGACACATGTCAGCAGTGTCGCCGGCACCGACCTGCAGATCCTGCAGGACATGGCTCAGGCGGTAGCTGATGAAGCCAACGTTGTCGTCACGACCTGGGATGATGCCAATAATACCTGTGCCAATACTGCCTGTCATAACCCGTCCGGTGACACGCATGCTGCCGACTGGGATACCAGCAACAGTACCGGCAATTGTACTCTCTGTCATGGCGGGCTGCCCGCATCCGGTGATGCCATGGCCAGTAATGCGCATGGATCACATGTCAATAATGCTGCGGAAATTGGTGACAATATTGACTGTTTCAAGTGCCATGTCGATACGACGGCTGGCGGAACCAATCCCGCGCATCTGAACAATACTGTTGATATCATCACCAACGCCGATCCGCTTATCGGTCTTGGTTACAACGGGGATATCGGAGTAGGTGCCCCCTATGGTTCCTGTAATTCCAAGGTTTGCCATACTGAAGGCGGCAATGCTCCCGGAGGACCGAACCCTGGTAGCGTGATTGCATCTCCGGTCTGGAATGGTACCGGGTTCAACTGCAGTACCTGTCACGTGGATACCGGCAATCCTCCGGCAGCTGGGAACCCCTGGCCTGCCAGCGGTGATCATGCCGCTCACATGGGCGCCACCCGCGTCAGCAATGGGATGGCCTGTACCACCTGCCATGCCAATACCGCCGCCAGCAACAGCTCGATCAAGGCCGGCGGCAACCATCTCAACGGCAACTGGAATGATTTCGTTCCGGGCGGCAATTACAACGGTACTCCTGTTACCGTAGGAACTTACACCGCCGGAGTTCCGTCCTCCTGTAACAACGTCAGTTGTCATGCGGCGGGTGGTGTTCGGACATGGCAGCCAGCCAGTGGCTGTTCTTCCTGTCATGGTGATCTGAGTTATGTCGGACCGACCCATACGGCCCATATCGATATCACCGGTTCGATTGATGCCGATGTGTCTGAATGTGTCATTTGTCACGGGCCTGATGTCAATACCTACACTCCGACCGGCGGAGATGGCGGCAGCGGCACCCATCAGGATGGCACCATTCAACTCCAGCCGGGAATTACCGCCGCTGCCAGCGGGTGTGCTTCAGCCTGTCACGGTTCCAGTGCTGCGGATGGTTTCTGGACCGATACCAACGGCCTGAATTGCACTGCCTGTCACAACAACGGTACCAATGACAATAATATTGCCAATGCCGCGCCCGCGACCGGAGCCCATGCCGCCCATGTGACGACTCAGGGGCTGACCTGCGACAACTGTCACAGTGCCGGAACAACCCTGCCGACGGATACCAGCCACATCTCCGGTCTCAACGCTTCCGGTGCGGCCGGTGCCAACCAGGGTGAAACTCTTACCAACAAGGCAACCCCGGTGGCCGATAATGCCACTGTCGATGACAGCAGTTTCGATCAGGCCGGCAACACCTTTGACGATGTTAACAACACCTGTTCGAACACCTATTGTCATGATCCGTCCAACAGCACCCAGAGTGCTGACTGGGATACTGATGTAGCGTCCTGTGCGCTCTGTCACGGTGATGACCAGCCTGGCACCAAGATGGCGACCGGAACCCATGGCAACCATCTCAACGCTACGACGACTTTCGGTCTGACTGTTACTTGCGATAAGTGTCACCCCGACAATACGGGTAATTATGGTCACTTCATCAAATCCACTGCCCCGACCATCGTCAACCAGGCGGTGCAGTTCGGCGGTACGGTGATCACCGGTGCCCAGCTGAGTCCGGTCGTGGATGGCAAGTACTCGGGTGAAGTGGCCCTGCCGAACAGCGGCTACGGTTCCTGTGGCACCACTGCCTGCCACAACAACGGCCAGGGCGGCGCCCCCAACAACAGCACCTACACCTGGGGCACCACCAATATCCAGAATTGCCTGTTGTGCCACAACAACCTGCCGACCACCGGTGCCCACGCGACCCACCTTGACGGCAACATCAAGTACGGGCCCTATGCCAAGGTCGGCGGGTCCACCAATTGCGGCCGTTGTCATGCCGCCAATGCCGGCAACACCAGCATGGCCGGTCAGGCGACCCACATCAACGGCACCATCACCTTTGCCGGCGGTGCGGAAGTTGCCAGTGGCGCTATCGGCACCGATACCACCGTTACCGTCTGCGATACCTGTCATGGTGGGACCACGGCGGTCAATCTTGCCTCGACCGGTGCCAAGGCGACCTGGTCCGCCGGTGGGCCGGTGGCCTGCGAATCCTGTCATGGTGATTACAACCAGGCGAATGTTGACGGCGCCCTGGCCCCGGTTCGGGCCGGCACCGCCTATGACAACAATGGCCACGGCAAGACCGGAGTCGGCAAAGCCTGCGTCGACTGCCATGACCACGCCGGCGACCACATCGGCTACACCACAAACCGCCTCAATACCATCGGCGGCAAGGATTACAACGTCGACCCGAACGGCTTCTGCAACGCCTGCCACACCGGCGTGCCGAATTCTGCCGTACACTATGCCAACACCCAGACGGCAGGTGGTACATCCAGTGATGCTTTGACCTGTGTCACCTGTCACGATCAGCATGGCCAGAACGGTGGTCAGGATGCGATGATCGCTTCCACCATCCAGACTCGCACCGTCAGCGGATTTACTGATAAAACCCTGCGTAGCAGTTATGCCAATGCCGCCAATCAGGGTGTCTGTCAGGTCTGCCATGATCCGTCTGAGGTGCAGCACTTCAACCGCACCACCGAGCAACTGACCACGCACAACGCCGGTCAGATCTGTACCACCTGCCACAGCCACACCAGCACGCCGATTTTCAAACCGAGCGGCTGCAACGGTTGTCATGGTGGCGGTACCATCGGCACAAATGCCGCCAACTACTGGCCTGACGGCAATGACGGAGCGGCCGGTCCGGATGATGCCGGACGCCATCTCAAGCATATGAATGTTCTGGCCGAGCGCGTTTATGGCATGACGGCGGTGCAACTGCTTGACCAGCCGACCGCCGACGCCGCGCAGAAGGCGCTCTGTGAATACTGTCATGCCGCGAACACCAACGACAGCGATCACGGTTCCACCGCCAACCTGCCGGCCGAGGTCTTTGTCGACAAGGACAATGTGCGTCACGCCAAGAGCCTTTGGGGGGCTGCTGATCCTGACGCGTCCTACGCGGCCGGCAGTTGCTCCAATATCGACTGCCATAACAGCAAGGTGACCGGAACCGGAACCTACGGCTGGTACGACGCCGGTACCAGCACCTGTACCATGTGTCATACTCCGGGTGCCGCCGGGGCCAACCCGAACACCGGTCTGCACACCGTGGTCAACAACCCGACCGAGGTTCAGGTGCATGACAATACCCTCGGTACCGGTTGTACCGAATGTCATAACAGCCTGCCGGCGATTGATAACACCGGCGCTTCAACCCACATCAACGGAACCTTTGCAGCCGACAGTGCGGTCAACACCGATCGTGGTATCAGTGTCAGCGGCAACATCACCGCCTTTACTCAGGCTGCCAGCGGTACAGACGATTCCTGTGCTTCCAACTGTCACAGTGATGGCGGCACCTGGCAGCGGTTGTGGAGCAAGGATGCAGATTCCACATCCAATGCGGTCGGTGCCCCGCGCTGTAATGTCTGTCACGGGTATCTCAATAACTGGCGGACCGGTATGACCCCGGATCACAGCACCAAGACGGCGATCAATAACGGCACTCACGGCAACTGTTCCACCTGCCATGTCCGCCCGAACGCGCCATACGATGTCGCGACCTATCACGATGCCAGTTCGACCCTCGGCAGCCCGACTGAACTCGGTTCGCCTGCTCACGCGGTAGAGATGAACGATACCGTCGGTTACGACATGGCCGCCGGAAACTGCACCAATATCTGCCATACCAACGATGCTCAGCATACGCTCGGCACCTCGGCCCACTTCCCGGCCAACGGCCTGGCGGGTCCGGCGGCGGACTGCAACACCTGTCACCTGGCAACCGGCGGCAGCAACAACTCCAATACCGTCGGCAGCTATACCTTCAACAACCGTGTCGGGGCTCATGCCAAGCATGTCGCTTCGGCGGCTACGGCCTACGGCGACACGGTGGACCACTCCACTGCCGCCAACTACGATTTCGGCTGCGGACTCTGTCATCCGGCCAACAGTGCCAACCATCAGAATGGTATCCTGGATGTGGTCCTGACGCCGTCTGATGCTCCGAGCAGCATCAAGGGCAAGAATGACGCGTCAGCCGCCTACAGCGGCGGCACCTGTTCGGCCATCTACTGTCACAGTGATGGGGTCAATGTCGCTGCCGGCAGTAGCCCGGACTTCCTGACAGGCAGCTTCACCAATCCCAACGGCGACTACTGCCAGAACTGCCATGGCAACCAGCCGACCACCAGCAGCCATCCGAAGCATGTCATCGGTATCCACAGCGATGACGTTTACAGCGGGACCACCGGCAAGCTGGCCGAAGCCGGTGCCAGTGGTGCCGGACACGGTGATGTCGGGACCGCCCTGACCATCACCTGTGCGGTCTGTCACAACAGTACCGTCAGCCAGTGGTACAACGGCAACAACACCGCCTGCGTCAGTTGTCACGGCAGCACCGGATCAGCGACCGACAAGACCGTGATCACCAGCGCCGATCTGGACAAGTCCTTCCATGTCAACGGCACCAAGGACGTGGTCTTTGCTCCGGTCAACCCGCTGCGGTCCAAGGCCCAGGTCCGTGACTTTACTCCTGGTGAACCGGAGCTGAACAACAACTGGACAAGAACCAACGGCTACAAGGTCGGAGCCACGTCCCATGATGCCGGTGTCAAACTCGATACTGCCACCATGTGGACCGGCGCCACCAAGAACTGTACGGTCACCTGTCACAACGGCAACCCGGCCACCTGGGGAACCACCGGGGCATCCTGTGACCTCTGTCATAACCAGCTTCCCAAGTAAGGAGTGAGACCAGTGCGCGGTCTGAAACAGCTTGGGAAGATCAGTCACAACGCCGGCCGGGGGGCTTCGGCCCCCCGGTTCCTGGCAACTTCCCGAAGGAGAATCTGAACAATGAAGAGACGATTTCGGGACGTTTTTTTTGGCTTATGTAATCGACAAGTGAATGAAGAAACTGTGAATAAAGTAAACGATAATGAGGTGAGGACGGCTATGAAGGATGGAATCTGGAGGAAAACCTGGATGTTCAGATTTGCACACCTGGCCTTGATGGCCGTTCTGGCGATGGGATTGGGATTGTTTGGTACGGTTGACAATGCCGTTGCCTACAGTGCCGGTGACCCGATCTATATCAATCTCACGGCCAGCAACTATTGCCCCTCCCAGGGACAGAATTTTACCCTGACGGTGACGTTGACTGACTTTGACGGCAATCCGGTTACCGGCCAGTCGGCCAACCTGACGCTTAAGAAGGTAGATGACGTCAACAAGTCAAAACCGACACATACTTTTGGTACCGCGGCTGGTGATTTTACTGATAATGGCGACGGTACCTACACCCAGACCGGTAGTATCAGTGATAGCGGCAATGACCCCTATTACGCCGAAGTTGAGTGGGCCAGCGGCAACTACAAGATGAAAGCGGCTGTCACCCTGAATGTCGGTGCTGCATGCAGTGCTTCGGTCCCGGCTCAGTTCGATTCCGCACCCGACTATGTCTACTATCCGACCAGTGGCACAGTGGTCGCGAAGTTCCGTCTGCTCGACCAGCAGGGCAATCCCTACACCGGTGCCACCCTCGAGTTGGGCAATGCCGGAAACGGTGGACAGAATACGATGTACATCAACAAGGTCGAAAGTATCAACAAGGATACGATGACCTGGACGGTTTCCTCGGCGACCGATAATGGTGACGGGACTTATGATTTTGTTATCGATTACTCCGGTGGAATCAATCAAATCTGGGTTGTTGAGGCCCGTTACGAGTATGACGCAGCTGCCAATGTGAAACTCACCAGCAACTTCGCCTTCGAGATCAATACCACTCAGACCAGTGGCGGGAGTCCAACCGGAACTCCGCCGATCAATCCGGGCGCACCCGGACTGACTGCACCTCCATGTAGCGCAACCGCTCCCACCGATCTGGTTGCCGTTGCTCCCAATCCGACCCAGGTCGATCTGACCTGGACGTACGACGGAACCAATAACAACTACTACACCATCTATCGTGGTGGTACCCAGATCGCCACCAACGTCACCACCGGTTCCTATACCGACAGCACTGTCGCGGCGGGAACGGCTTACAGTTATACGGTGCGCGGTCATAACAATACCGATGCTTGCGACAGCGCCGATTCGAATATCGCCAATGTCACGACACCGGCCTGTACCGAGTTGACACCTTCCTCGATCAGCTTCAATGGCGTCAATACTGCGGCAGGTGATTTCAGCGGCGCGAGCATGGTCACCCCGGTAGATCTGATGAATCTCGAATTTCGCGTGACCGAAGGTACGGGTGGCGGGGCACCGTTCAGTCAGACCGATAATTTTGATGCGAACAATTTTGGGAACTGGACACCTTCAGATACCAATACCTCTAACAACTGGTTGCTGGACGCCAATACCACCCCTTCTAGCAATGTGGGGCCGAGCGGAGACCATACAGGAGGTGGGTATTACGCATACACCGAGTCAAGCAGTGGTTCCTATCCTGAAACCTACTGGCTGACCAGTAATGTCCTTGATGGTTCGACCTATGCGCTGAATCTTGACTTCTGGTGGAACATGAATACCGACACGGATCTCAGCTGCGAATTGCATGTCGATGTTTCCACTGATGGCGGCACCAACTGGACCAATTCGGTATGGTCTCGAACCAACAATCCCAATAGCGGAGATGTCTGGGTAAATCAAAACGTCGATCTGTCCGCCTATACCAGCAATAATTTAGAGGTGCGATTCCGTACAATTTCATCAAGTTGGAGATGTGACACCGCACTGGATGATATCGTGATTTCAGGTCCTGCCCGTGCCACCGAGGTTGAGCGCCTGGCCTGGAACCCCGACCCGCAGGAGGCATCAGCCATCCTGACCAACGGCAACAGCTACAATCTCTATGCCCGCGGCACTGACCCCGAGTGCGGCACTGTCTACTATGTCGGCGGCACCACCACCCCGGGTAACAGCCAGTCCTTCACCTGGAGTTCCTGTACCGAGACCACGACCCTCAACGCCCCGACCTTTTCCCCTGCCACCACGCCGATTACCGGCCCGGTTACTGTAACCGCGACGGGTACCGCAACCGGCATCCAGGTCAGTTGGAGTGAGGACGGCGGCGCGACCTGGAGTACCTGGTTCGCCAATGGAGCCACCTACACGCCGACCTCCTGTATCACCGGCAATGTCATTTTCCGTGCCCGGGGTACCGGAACCTGCGGCACCTTGACAGCCCAGTCGGCTGCGGCCGCCTTCGATACCACCGACAAGGACGTGGCCACCCTGACGACCACCAATCCGAGCCCCGCCACCGGCATCGTCACCATCCAGG